>JBBSIW010000069.1:0-9381 GCA_038231895.1 Solirubrobacterales bacterium
ACGGCGCATCCAGGAGGACCACATGCGGGCCGGTGTGACGATCCTCGCGCCGGCATCGACGACCATCGACGTCGACGTGCAGCTGGGCGCCGATACGGTGCTCGCGCCCGCGACGTGCCTCCACGGGGCCACGCGAATCGGTGCGGGCTGCCACGTCGGACCCTCCACAACGCTGCGCGACGCGGTTCTCGGCGACGCGGTGACCGTCCTCCACTCCTACCTGGACCGCTGCGAGGTGCGGGCGGGCGGCACGGTCGGCCCATTCGCCTACCTGCGTCCCGAGACGCTCCTGCGGGAGGGCGCCAAGGCCGGGACCTTCGTCGAGATCAAGAACTCCGACATCGGCGCCGCGACCAAGGTCCCACACCTGTCCTACATCGGCGACGCCGATGTCGGCGAGGGCAGCAACCTGGGCGCCGGGACGATCACGGCCAACTACGACGGGGCCCGCAAGCACCGCACGACGATCGGCGAGGGCGTGCGCGGTGGGGTCGACACCGCCTTCGTCGCCCCCGTGGTCGTCGGCGACCGCGCGTGGACCGCCGCCGGATCGGTGATCACCGAGGACATTCCGCCCGGCGCCCTGGGCATCGGGCGGGCGCGTCAGCACGTCGTCGAGGGATTTGATGAGCGCAAGCGCGGTGCCTGAGACCATGGGCGCCGTCGGCGACGGCGCGTACACTGCCCCGGCCATGAGCGTGCCCGAGGAGCGCCCCGACCCGCGCAGGAGCCTCGACCTCAACTACAACAAGCGGCTCATGCTCTTCTCGGGCCGGGCGAACCCCGAGCTCGCCGCCCGCATCGCCGGCAAGCTCGACGTCGACCTCGGGCCGGTCACGCACAAGACCTTCTCCAGCGGCGAGGTCTACAGCCGCTACGACGAGTCCATCCGCGGCGCCGACGTGTTCATCGTCCAGCCCACCTGCGGGAACCCTTCGACCGGCGTGAACCCCAATGACGCGCTGGTGGAGCTGATGTTCATGATCGATGCCGCCGTCGGCGCATCGGCCCATCGCGTGATCGCCGTCATGCCGTGGTTCGGCTACTCGCGCCAGGACAAGAAGTCGGCGCCCCGCGAGCCGATCAGCGCACGCGTCGTGGCCCGCACGCTGGAGGCCGTGGGCGTGGACCGCGTCCTCACGATGGACCTGCACGCCGGCCAGGTGCAGGGGTTCTTCTCCAAGCCGGTCGACCACATGACCGCGCTGTTCATGCTCACCCAGTACTTCAAGGACCTCGGCCTGACCGACCTGGTGGTAGTGGCGCCCGACGAGGGCCGCGTCAAGCTCAACAAGCACTTCGCGTCGAAGATCGGCGCCGAGCTCGCGATCCTCGACAAGGAGCGCCCCGCTCAGCAGGTGGCCGAGATCGGGTACGTGATCGGGGACGTGAAGGACCGCACCGCCGTGATCGTCGACGACATGATCGACACCGCGGGCACCTTGAAGGCAGCGGCCCAGACCGTGCTCGACGAGGGCGCCGCGCGGGTGTACGCGGCCGCCACCCACGGGGTGTTCTCCGGCGACGCCTACGAGAACCTGGCCTCCTCGGGCTTCGAGCAGATCGTCGTGACCGACACGATCCCCATCCGCCCCGGCGCCCCGGACAACGTGCGCGTGCTCTCCTGCGCCGATCTGCTCACCGTCTCGATCCGCCAGATCTTCACCGACGGCTCGGTGAGCGACGTCTTCGGCGGCGAGAACCAGCTGTTCTGAGCCAGCGCGCCGCTTCGCTCATGGATGTCCTCGGGCTCTCCGAGGATGAGCTGTGCTCCATCCTCGACGCCGCTCCGCTCACCCTCCTCTCCGGCGAGCTCGAGCATCGCCCGGAGCTGCCGATCCTCCTCGACCTCCTGGCCGAGGCCCAGGAGCGCACCGCCCGGTCGGTCCTGCATCGCTGGGTCCGGGCCGCGGGGCCTGGCGGACGCCCGATCGACCTGCTCCTGGCGGGGGACTTCGCTGGCTTCGAGGACTCTCTGGCCGCCTTGGCCGAGGAGGGATTCGTTCTGCGCGCCCCGGGCGCCGACGGCTGAGGGTACTTCGAGTCCGGACGCTCCTCGCCGGTGACCTGAAGGCGATCAGCTTCACGATGCGAGCCTCGCGGTCGATACTGATTGGACTGCCGCCGAGATGGCGGTCATGATCTGCCCCGATCGACAGATCTCAGACATGGACGACGAGGTTCACCCCGATCCCCCCGACGTCGACGAGCTGCTCCGGCAGGCGTTGCTCGACGCGGACGCATCGGCGTCGGTGGCGCTCACCGTCCACGGCCTGCCGCTCAGCGATGAGGTGACGGTGATCTTCCACGGGCGCCGGGACCTCGGCACGATTCAGACGTTCGTGACGCCCGGGCACCATGGAGCCGGGGCGTCGGTCTCGGCCGCGGAGCTGCTGCGGGTGCCCTGCGATCTCGACCTCGCTGATGCCGAGGATCGGGAGGACGCCGAGCGTCTGTATGCCGCACAGGCGGGGGCGATGCGCGACGCGCTCGTGGGTGCCGACACGGTGCTCGAGATCTGGCGCGAGCCGCTGGGTGAGATGGCCCAGAGCGACGTCGCGATCGAGTACTCGGTGGAGCTCGACGTCGCCCTACCGGCTCATCGGCTGCTTCCCGTAGCGCTGATCGCGCCGGAGCGCAGCCTCGTCGTGACCCCCGTCTGCGGCGCCCGCACCCTGGCCGAGGGCCGGCCACCGCTCGGCATCGCCTGCGCCCAGCAGGACATCGCGCGGGTCTACCCCTTGCCCGACGACCCCGAGCGCTGCCTCGACGACTTCCTGACCCTCGCCGCCGAGCACGCGCAGGCGCTGGCGACGCGGCTCGAGCACCAGGAGGCTTCCGTGCAGCGGTTCCTGGAGCTCAACGGCGACACCGAGTAGTGAACCACTAGGCCATGATCCCGGGCGGTGTCCCGCTGGGCTCGCATCGCGCTGATCGCCGTCGGCGTCCTCGCCTTCGTACTGGTGAGTGGCCTGCTGGCTCGTGTGCTCACCGTCGGCAATGCGGAGCGGAGCGCCATGCTGGCACTCGTGCGCGCCGAGGCCCGAGGCGACGAGCGCGGCGTTCTGCGCAGGGTCAGCGGCTGCCGGGTCGGGTCCGCCTGCCGCAGGCATCTGCCGCAGATACTGGCTCGAGTCAGGCACTCCGGCGAGGTGAAGATCCTCCGCTACGACGGCCCCCGTGGGCTGGCGATCGCGGGGCGCAGCGGCACGGCACGTCTGGCCTGGAAGGCTGGCAGCGCCCTGCCGGTCGTCCAATGCTTCCGTGTGCGCACGGCGGGCGACGTGTTGCGCGGCTACAGCGTCCGCTTGGAATCGATCGCCGACCCCATCCAGCCCGAGGCGTCGTGTTGAGCAGCGGCTAGCGCTCTGCCGGGAGGCGCTGGGGGGCCCGCTCGGGCTCGTCGGAGCGGCGCCGGTCGGGACGAGGCAGGCGCTCTCGCAGCCGCGAGTGGTCTCGCAGGCGCACGCGCGCCGGCGTGGCGTCGGGCAGCGGCACTCCGTCACCGGGCGGCCCATTGAGGTCGCGGGGCGTCACGCGGTGGTTGCCTCCGCCCCCGCCGTTGGGATCCTTGGGCGGTCGGTAGCCCGTGGTCGTGTCGCTGCGCAGGAACATGAGCAGCAGCACACCGACGAAGACAAGTCCCACCAAGTGCAGTGCTGCCATCAACAGCACGAGCTTCGTGTCTCCCGGCACCCGCGTAGGGTACCGCGCGACGGTTGTGATCGCGAGGCCGCCAGGGCGGCCTTTCCAACACCTCCGCTACCATCGGCCGCATCATGGCCGCCACCGACACCACCACCACGCTCGCCGTCGAGCGCCGCGAATCGGGCGGCTCGCGCGTCTCGCGGCGTCTGCGGCGCGAGGGTCGGATCCCCGGCGTCGTCTACGGCGGCGGCGACCAGCCCGTGGCCTTTGCCGTGGAGGCGCGGACGCTGCGCCTCGCCCTCGCCCACGGGGGGGCCGTGATCGACCTCAGCGTCGACGGTGCCACGGGGAGCCCCGTGGTCGTCAAGGATCAGCAGAACGACCCGGTCACCGGCGTCATCCTCCACCTGGACCTGCTGCGCGTCCGCCTCGATCGCCCGATTCAAGCCACCACGATCCTCGAGCTCACCGGCGTCGATGACGCGCCGGGCGTCAAGGAAGGTGGAACGCTCGAGCAGATCACGCGCGAGCTCAACGTCGAGGCGCTGCCGACCGCCATCCCGGACGTGATCCTGCACGACGTCTCGGGCATGCAGATGAACGACACCTTGACGCTGGCCATGGTAAGCGCCCCTGAGGGAGTGGCGCTGACCGACGACCTTGAGGAGACGGTGGTCGCGACCCTCTCTCCCCCGCGCGTGGATGAGGACCCCGATGCGGACCTGGAGCAGGAGACCCAGCTCGTGGGCGACGAGGGCGGGACGTCGGACGAGGCAGCGGGCGCGACGGACACCCAGTCCGCCGGCGACGCCGGCCAGTAGGCGCTGGGCCTGCTCAGCGCATCCATCGACTGGCTCGTCGTGGGCCTCGGGAACCCGGGCCAGCGGTACACCGGCACGCGCCACAACGTGGGATTCGAGGTCGCCGCGGCGCTCGCGGAGCGCTGGTCGCTGGGAAGGGCCAAGTCCAAGTTCGGTGCCCTGCTCACCGAAGGCCGCGCCGGGCCGGGTGGTCCACGGGTGGCGATCCTGCTGCCGCAGACCTACATGAACGAGGCGGGCCGGTCGGTGGGTCCGGCGCGCGGCTCGTTCAAGCTGGCGCTGGAGCGGGTCCTGGTCATCCATGACGAGATCGACCTGCCCTTCGGCGAGGTGCGGACCCGCAGCGGCGGCGGCCTGGCCGGCCACAACGGACTCAAGTCGGTTGCGGGGGAGCTCGGCGGTCGCGAATTCCCGCGGGTGCGGGTGGGGGTGGGCCGCCCGGACTCCACCGACCCGGATGTCGTGGCCGCCTACGTGCTGGCCGGGTTTCGCGAGTCGCGCCATCAGGTGCGGGAGTTGATCGAGCTGGGCTGCGAGGCGGCGGAGTCGGTCATCTTCGAACCGACGCAGTAACGACGCGGCGTAGAATCCGGGTCGGCCGCGCGTCCGCGCGGTCGCTCCGCGTGCCCATGCCGCTCCGCCCGCTCCTACGCCACGCCATCGAGGACCCGACTGTCGCCGCGCTGGCCCGCGACGGCGGCGAGGCGTACGTGTCCCCGTCCCTGCGCGCCTATCTGGCGGCAGCGCTGTCGGATGAGGAGGGCGAGCACCCGGCTCTCGTGGTGGCCGGCGACGATCGCACCGCGCGCGACATCGCGGCCGACATGCAGGCCTGGCTCGCTCCGCGACCGGTCCGCTTCTATCCCTCGCGCGGCGTCGCCTACGAATCCCACCTCGCGCCGCCGCCGCACCTCGTCGGCCTTCGCGTGGCCGCGCTGGACTCTTTGCTGCGTGCCTCGTCGGGTGACGAGCCACCGGTTGTGGTGGTCAGTGCGGTCGCGCTCTCGGAGAAGGTCCCGGACCCCTCACTGCGACCGCGCGGCCTGACCCTGCGCGTCGGGGACCTCGTGGACCTCGCCGAGCTGGCGGGCGACCTCGTGGCCGCGGGCTACGAACGGGTCGAGCAGGTCGAGGATCGCGGCCAGTTCGCGATTCGCGGGGGCCTGCTCGACCTCTTCCCCGCCACGCAGGATCGTGCCGTACGGGTCGATCTCTTCGGCGACGAGCTGGAGTCCCTGCGCTGGTTCTCGACCTTCACGCAGCGCTCGCTCGGCGAGGCCGAGGCGGTCGAGGTGGCCCCCGCCGCCGAGCTCGCCGCCGAGCACCGCGAGCTCGCCGAGATCGCGGCCGCGGAGGTGCGGGCGGGCGCCGCGCGAGACGAGGCTGACCCCCGTCCCGACGTCGCCGACCTGCTCCCCGTGGAGGACTTCCGCGCCTTTCTCGACCTCGCGCCCCCCAGCGCCCGTCTGATCGTCGCCGCCGACGAGGGCCTCGAGTCGGCACTGGCCGAGCACTGGCAGGACGTCACGGCTGCGTTCCACGACGCCGATGCGCACCACCTCTACGTCAACCCGGCTGCGGTATCCGAGGCGCTGCACGCCCGGGCCCACGTGCGGCTGACGACCGTGGCGCGAGAGCAGCCCGTGGCCTTCCATGCCCAGGCGGCCGACACTGCGGCCCGGACGGTTCGGGATGCCGAGCCCGAGCTCGAGCGGTTGGTGCGCTCGGGCTACCGGACGGTGGTGGCCTGGCAGCAGCGCGGCGACGGGGAGCGGGCTGCGTTCAACCTCCAGCGCCTGAGCCCCGATTGGGCGACCGAGCATGCAAGCGACGACCCTGCGCTGCGCTTCGCCGTGGCGAACCTGCGCGACGGCTTCGTGGCCGCGGGGCTTCGGCTTGCGGTCATCCCTGCGCACCGGCTCGTGCGGCGCCGCCGCGGTGACCGGCCAGCACGTCCCCGCCGCGGAGCTCTGCGCTCATTCTCAGACCTGCGCACCGGCGACATCGTGGTCCACGAGGACCACGGCATCGCGCGCTTCGCGGGCTTTGAGACCAAGACCGTGGCCAACGTCACGCGCGACTACCTCTACCTCGAGTACCAGGGCGACGACCGGGTGTTCGTCCCCTCCGAGCAGCTCGCGAAGATCTCGCGCTACGTCGGTGCGGGCGGTGAGCACCCGCCGCTCTCCAAGCTCGGCGGCACGCGCTGGGAGCAGATGAAGGCACGAGCCCGCAGGGCGGCCCAGGAGCTCGCCGGCGAGCTGCTCAACCTCTACGCGGAGCGCAAGCTTCGCGTCGGCCACGCGTTTCCCGCCGACTCGGACTGGCAGCGTGACTTCGAGGCGGCCTTCCCCTACCAGGAGACGCCCGACCAGCGCGACGCGATCGAGTCGGTCAAGGCCGACATGGAGGCCGCGCAGCCCATGGATCGCCTGATCTGCGGTGACGTCGGCTACGGGAAGACGGAAGTCGCCCTGCGGGGCGCCTTCAAGGCGGCCGCCGACGGCAAGCAGGTGATGATGCTCGTCCCCACCACGATCCTCGCACAGCAGCACTACGGCACCTTCGCGGAGCGCCTCAAGGACTATCCCTTCACGATCGAGCACGTCTCGCGCTTTCGTCCGCCGCGTGAGCGCAACGCCGCGATCGAGGGCTTTCAGAAGGGGGCCGTCGACATCCTCGTCGGCACCCATCGCCTCCTCTCACGCGACGTGCGCGCCAAGGACCTGGGTCTGCTCATCCTCGACGAGGAGCAGCGCTTCGGGGTCAAGCAGAAGGAGCTCGTGCGTCAGCTGCGCCTGCGCGTCGACGTCCTCGCCATGTCGGCCACCCCCATTCCCCGGACGCTTCAGATGTCGCTGGCGGGCATCCGCGACATGTCGGTCATCGAGACCCCACCCGAGGGACGCCGGCCCGTTCGCACGTACGTGGGCGAGTACGACGAGCAGCTCGTCCGCCAGGCGCTGGTCCGCGAAGCCGGCCGAGGCGGCCAGGCCTTCTTCCTGCACAACCGCGTGGAGACGATCGACGAGACGGCCGAGCGTCTGCGCGGGCTCTGCCCGGGCCTGCGGTTCCTCGTGGCCCACGGTCAGCTCGAGGAACGCGCGCTGGAGGACCGCATGATGTCGTTCCTGCGCGGCGAGGCGGACGTGCTGGTCTGCACCAGCATCATCGAATCGGGCCTCGACATCCCTGCGGCCAACACGCTGATCGTGGAGGCTGCGCACACATTCGGGCTCGCCCAGCTCTATCAGATCCGTGGTCGCGTCGGCCGCAGCCATGAGCGCGCCCACGCCTATCTGCTCTATCCCTCCGCGGCCGCCCTCACCGAGGAGGCGGCGCAGCGTCTGAGCGCCCTGTCGGACTACACCGAGCTGGGGGCGGGGGTGAAGATCGCGCTGCGCGATCTCGAGATCCGCGGTGCCGGCAACCTCCTCGGAGACGAGCAGTCCGGTCACGTCGCCGCGCTGGGCTTCGAGCTCTACATGCAGATGCTCGACGAGGCCGTGCGCGGGATGGAGGAGGACGGCACCGAGGCGGCGGAGGTCGAGCCGGTCCGCTTGGACGTCAACGTCGACGCCTACGTCCCCGCCGACTACATCCCTTACGAGCAGGCCAAGATCGAAGTGCACCGGCGCATCGCGGCCGCACGCGAGACCGCCGAGCTGACAGCCCTGCGCGAGGAGCTCGAGGACCGCTTCGGAGCACCACCGGAGCCGCTGCGCAACCTGATCTCGCTGCAGGAGGCGCGGATCAAGCTGGGTCAGGCCGGCGCCCGGGCGGTCTCCTTCCGCGGCGACCGGTTCGCGGTGACCCCGATCGAGCTCGACTCCGTGCGGGCGAGGCAATTTCGCGAGCGCATCCCCGAGGCGCTCTACGAAGCGGGCAAGTCCCAGCTCTCACTCCGCGTCCCCGCGGACCCGGCTGGCCGCTTTCCGGCCGTGGTGCGCGCGGCCGACGTCCTTCTCGAGCTCACACGCGCAGCGGCCTGATTTAGGGCGCACGACCAAACATCTGCCGGCCTGGATACGGCCGCTCCGTGGCGCCAATCGCCACCCCTTGCTCGCAATAGCGCTGCGATTGCTCCGCTCACGTGCGGCGCCTGGCATCCGCGGATCGACCCTCCCAGACCATCATCTGTTCGGTCGTGCGTCCTTAGCCCTCCATTACCCCATTCCCGCTAGCATGCGCGCCCCTTGCTCACTCGTGCTCGTCTCATCCTGGCGCTCGGCGCCTTTTTTGTGCTCGCGCTCGCTCTCGCGGCGTGCGGCGGGGTACCCGGCAACGGCGTGGCCCGCGTCGATGACGCGGTGATCAAGCAGAGCAGCTTCAAGCATTGGGTCGGTGTCGCGTCCAAGGCGTCACAGCCGCCGGGCGCCCCCGGTACTGCTGCCAGCGGCCCTCCCGACGCTCCGAAGTTCACCAAGTGCGTGGCCCAGAAGGTTGCCCAGCAGAAGACGCAGAAGCCGGTCAAGGGCCAGCCACGCCAAACCCCGGCGCAGTTCAAGTCGCAGTGTCAGCAGGCGTACGCATCGCTCCGCGACCAGGCGATGCAGTTCCTCATCTTCGCCCAATGGCTGAAGGGCGAGGCGTCAGACCAGGGGATCAAGGTGTCGAGCAAGGACGTGGACAAGCAATTCGCCAAGGAGAAGGCACAGTCATTCCCTAAGGAGGCGGACTTCCAGAAGTTCGTTCAGAGTTCGGGGATGTCCATCCAGGACCTCAAGCTTCAGGTCAAGCTCGGTCTTCTCCGCACCAAGATCCGCAGCAAGGTGTCCAAGGGGCAGAAGGTCTCCGACAAGCAGATCTCCGACTACTACAACCAGCACCGGCAGAGCCCTCCCATCGGTCAGCCCGAGCGTCGTGACCTGCTGGTCGTACTGACCAAGACTCAGGCGAAGGCCAACCAGGC
>JBBSIW010000070.1:0-9356 GCA_038231895.1 Solirubrobacterales bacterium
CGCCTCAACCAGGAGATGATGAAGTTCTACCAGGAGAACAAGGTCAATCCCCTCGGCTCCTGCCTTCCGCTGCTGTTCCAGCTTCCGGTGTTCTTGTCGCTGTTCTACATGCTGCGGACGGACCTCAAGAAGGACATCTGCGACCCGCCGCTGGCCAGCGTCGCGGCGAAGATGCACAAGGCGATCGAGTCCGTGCCCTGTAGCAAGGTCCCCGGCAAGGAGCACTCCGCGGAGTTCCTGTTCATCCCCGACCTGACCAGCAAGGCGACCGGCGCTGTCCTGATCACGCTGATCGTGCTCTACGTCGGTTCGCAGCTCGCATCGACGTTGCTGATGTCCGTCACGGCCGATAAGAATCAGCGGCGGCTGTTCGCAGTCTTGCCGGTGATCTTCGTGCCGATCATCATCGGCTTTCCGGCCGGCCTTATCGTGTACTGGATCACCACGAACCTGTGGACCATTGCGCAGCAGTACATCGTGAAGCGGACGGTGGGTCCGCTGCGGCCCGCGGAGCCGGCCGGCGCCCTGGCCGGCGGAGGAGGAGGCGGGCCTCCACCGCCGAGTAGTGATGATGGGCGGGGCGGGGCAAGCAAAGGTGGGCCGCCGCCCCCGCCACCACGGAAGAAGAAGAAGGCGCGCTCCGGCCGCCGCCGCTGATGAGTCCGGGACCAGCGCCTACGCCAGCTGAGCGCCTCCAAGGGTTACTCGAAGAGGTCATCGACGCATGCGATCTCGCCGCCGACGTCCGGGTGGAGGAGGACGCAGAGGTCCTGCGCGGAACCATCGACGGGGACGATCTCGGACTGGTTATCGGACGCCACGGCCAGACCATCGATGCGCTCGAGCACCTTGCCCTGCGGATAGCCTTCCGCGAGGAGGATGAGCGCAAGCGACTCGTCGTAGACGCGGCTGGATATCGCGCGCGTCGCGCGGAAGCCCTGGAACGCCAGGCGGATCGCGCCGCGGAGGAGGCGCTTGAGTACGCGCGCCCGGTGGCGCTGGATGCTTTGGCGGCCTCCGAGAGGCGCTTGGTGCACGAGTATCTGCGGGATCGCCGGGACGTCGAGACCTACAGCGAAGGCGAGGAACCAGATCGGCACCTCGTCGTCGCTCCGGTGGTCGCAGGCTGATCGCCATGCTGGGTGGTCGCACTCGCAGAAGCGTTTCACGTTTTACATGACGGTGAAACAGATTGGCAGCAGGCCCGGCCGCACGGTCTCGTGGGTGAGCTGACCCCCTTCGAGCGGGGAGTCCTCGTGGGCGTCCTCGTTGGCGAGGGCTCTTTTGGCGGAGACGGCAAGCAGCCTCAGATCACCCTGCGGATGCATGTGCGCCACGAGGCGCTGTTCCATTGGCTCGTAGAGCGGGTCCCGGGAAGCCGCCTCTATGGACCCTACCGCCACGGCGACCGGGAGTACTACCAGTGGATGATTCGCGGGTTTGCGCTCGTACACGACATCCTGCCCATCCTCGAGGAGGACCTCGTGCCAGCCCTCGACGCCTACGCGTCTGGCCGCCTGGAGCAGATGCGAACTCGCTACGCCGATTTCATCGCGAGGGCCGAGGCACGCAGACAGTAGCCGCGCAGCAGCTCTTGGCGCCGCTGGCGGCTCGGTATTCCCTGCCCGCGAGCGCCACCCGTGCGCTGGCAGTGCTTCTGGACGTAGTGGCGGCAGACCCCGGGGCATCGACCGCTGTGCGGGCTCCTTCACGCGCCGTAGACGTCCACGTGGCGGACTCGCTGGTCGCGCTCGAGGTTGTTCCTCTGCGCGAGGCGCGCCTCGTCGTCGATCTCGGAGCCGGTGCCGGCTTCCCGGGCCTGGCTCTGGCGGCAGCATTGCCCGAGACGAAGGTGCGCGCAGTGGACAGCGTGGCCAAGAAGTGCGCCTTCATGCGGCGCGCGGCGGCGCAGGCCGGCATAGACAACGCAGAGATCGTGCATGCTCGAGCCGAAACTCTGGGGGCCGCGCCGCCGCAGGCGGATGTCGTGACCGCCCGCGCCGTTGGCCGCCTCGCGCTTGTCGAGGAGTACGCGGCGCCGATCCTGGTGCTGGGTGGGCACCTCGTGGCCTGGACGGGTCGGCGCGACGCTGACGCGGAAGCCGAGGCCCGCCGGGCCGCCGCCGTGCTGGGCCTCGAGTTGGTCGAGGCGCGGCCGGTCACCCCGTATGCGGGCGCGCTCCACCGCCACCTTCACGTGTACCGGAAGGCGTTACCTACTCCGGAGCGTTTTCCTCGACGTCCGGGCATTGCGCGCAAGCGGGCCCGCAGCCGAGCGCCTATGCCCGCAAAAAGCGCGTGAATCTACGCACGCTGACCGGCCCTGGCCGTGATCGACGCTAGGTTGGACGTTCGTGGGCACCGTCTACGCGATCGCCAACCAGAAGGGGGGAGTAGGCAAGACCACCACCGCGGTCAACGTCGCTGCCTGCGTCGCCGAGGCCGGTTACCCCGCGCTCCTGGTGGACGTCGATCCGCAGTGCAACGCCACGGTGGGGCTCGGGCTCGCGAAGGACCTGCGCCCAAACCTGTACGACGTTCTCTCCACGGAGGCAACGCTGGAGGATGCCTGCCGAGTCACGGACATCGAGCACCTTGCCGTCGTGCCGTCAAGCCCCCAGCTTGCCGGGGCCAACGTCGAGCTTCCCCGCCTGGAGGGATGGGAGGTTCGTCTGCGGGAGGCTCTTCGCCCGGTCCGCGATCGACACGCCTTCACCCTGCTGGACTGTCCTCCCTCACTCGGCCCGCTCACCGTCAATGCACTTGCCGCCGCCGACCGGCTGATCGTGCCCGTCCAGGCTGAGTACTTTGCCCTCGAGGGCCTCGCCGGTCTCCTCGACACCGTCGCGCTGATTCAGCGCGAGCTCAACCCCCGCCTCACCGTCGCGGGGATGCTTCTGACCATGTATGACGGGCGCACACGCCTGTCTCAGGATGTCGAGCGCGAGATCCGCGAGCACTTTCCCAAGCTTGTGTTCGAGACCGTCATCCCCCGCAACGTTCGCATCAGCGAGGCGCCGAGCTTCGGGCGCCCCGTGATTCATCACGACCCCCACAGCGCCGGCGCCGGCGCCTACTTCGAGCTCGCCAAGGAGGTGGCCGCACGTGGCTGAGAAGAACCGAGGGATGGGCCGGGGGCTGGCGGCCATCCTGGCCGTCTCCGACCAGGCCGCCGTCGACGCCGACGAGCTGCGCTCCCTCCCGCTCGAGCTGATCGCACCGAGCCCACATCAGCCGCGCCGGAGCTTTGACGAGGAGGCCCTCCAGGGCCTTGCCGAGTCGCTCAGAGCCCGCGGCGTGATCCAACCGGTCCTCGTCCGGCCCCTCCCCGGCGGCACCTACGAGCTCATCGCCGGCGAGCGGCGCTGGCGGGCGGCCCAGCTGGCCAATCTCTCCGAGATCCCCGCCCTCGTACGCTCGCACGACGATGCCGCTGCGCTGGAGATCGCTCTTATCGAGAACATGGTGCGCGAGGACCTCAACGTGATCGACCAGGCGCGCGCCTGCGTTGCCCTCACCGAGGAGATGGGCCTGACCCGCGAGGATGTGGGGCGGCGAGTGGGTCGCAGTCGCGTCGCCGTCTCGAACCTTCTGCGTTTGCTCGATCTGCCCGACGAGGCCCTGGTGCTGCTCGAGGCCGGAGAGTTGAGCGAGGGACACGGTCGGGCACTGCTGCTCGCCGACGACCACGACGAGCGGCGCCGCCTCGCGCGACAGGCAGCCGAGGCGGGGTGGTCGGTCCGCGTAACCGAGTCGCGGGCGCGCAGCGCTCCTGCCGAGCCCCGGACTCCGCGGCGCGGCCGTGTGGTCATGCATCCCGATCAGGAGGCCGCTCTCAGTTCGCTCGCGGAGGCGTTCACCGAGACGCTGGGAGCAGAGGCACGCGTAGTGCCCCGCGGAGCGGGGTGCCGCGTCGAGGTGGCGTTCGCCGACCTCGACGAAGCGCGGGAGGTCATCGAGCGAATCGCGCGTCAGCGCGCCGCCTGAATCTCACCGTGCGCCCCGGCGAGAGAGTGCGTCGGTAGAATCGGCCTCTCGCGCTGACGCGCGATCCGGGCGATTAGCTCAGTCGGTTAGAGCGCTTCTCTGATAAGGAAGAGGTCCCAGGTTCGAGTCCTGGATCGCCCATCTCACACCGTACTGCGTAAGGGTGTCACGGGACCGCAGGCTCACGGCTGGAAACAGCCACCATCCACGCACTGCTTTCTAGCATATCAACGCCTGTCCACACCCGCGGAGCCTCCAGATCTTGGGCTTATACTTTCCCAGCACATGCCAGCGAGGGGACGGTCTGCGTGCAGGAGATGGTCATCTACGGCGTGAGCTTCGACATGGTCGGCAAGCAGCCGATCGTCTTGCTCAAGACCGTCGACAGCAACAAGTTCCTCCCCATCTGGATCGGCCATCCGGAAGCGGCCGCAATCCTGATGAAGCTTCAGGGAGCGAGCACCCCGCGCCCCATGACGCATGACCTGCTCTCGGAGATGCTCACTGAGCTCGACGTCAACTGCACGCGGGTGTCGGTCACCGAGTTGCGCGAGAACACCTTCTTCGCGTCGATCACGCTGAGCATCAACGGGCGCGAGCTCGAGATCGACTCGCGGCCCAGCGACGCCCTCGCCCTCGCCGTGCGGTCGGGCGCGCCGATCTTCGCCGCGGAGGACGTGATCACCGAGTCGGCGATCGAATTCGAGCATGAGGTCGAGGACACCGAGGAGGTCGTCGAGAAGTTCAAGGACTTCCTCGAGAACGTCTCGCCCGAGGACTTCGCCGGTGAAGAGGAGTAGGGGACCCTACGCGGGGGCACCCGCGTCCGCGCGACCGGGCCGGGCGCGGGCGATGGCCAGATCGACCAGTCGCGCCACCACGTCCTCGAACGAGATCCCTGCCGCCTCGGCGGCCTGGGGAAGGAGCGAGGTGTCGGTGAGGCCGGGGATCACGTTGGCCTCGAGGACGTAGAGGGCGCCCGTCTCGTCGAGCATGAGGTCGATCCGGGCAAAGCCGTAGCACCCGAGCAGGCGGTATGCCTCGACCGCGAGTCCCTGCGCTCGCTGAGCCACGCCGCCGGCAAGCTCCGCGGGACAGAGAAAGTCGGTGCGGCCGATCTCGTAGCGGGCCTCGAAGTCGTAGAACTCCCGATCCCTGGGGACGGCCTCCACCACTGGGAGCGCGATCGGCCCGGCGTCCCCTTCGAGCACCGACACCGCAAGGTCGCGGCCGGCTACGTAGCGCTCGAGGAGCACCTTGTCTCCGTAGGAGAACGCTGCAACGAGTGCGGTCGGCACGTCGGCGGCCGTGCGCGCGAACTTGATCCCCAGGGCGGAGCCCTGGCTCGCGGGCTTCACGACGATGGGAAACGCCAGACGCTGCTCCATCTCCGGAAGCGCCCCGGCCGCGCCCAGCTCGCGAAACGCAGTCTCGTTGAAGGCGAAGAAGTCAGGGGTGGGGATCCCGGCGTCGCGCATGGCGTGCTTGGCCAGCACCTTGTCCGAGCAGCGGATGCAGGCCGAGACGCCCGATGCGGTGTAGGGCATCCCGACCACCTCGAGCAGCTCTTGAACGGTCCCGTCCTCGCCGAAGGGTCCGTGCAGGGCTACGAAGGCGACGTGGGCGGCGACGTCGCGCAGGCGCGCCACCAGGTCGCCGCCCACGTCGATCGACGCCACGTCATGGCCCAGGTGGGCGAGCGCATTCGCGACGCGTGCTCCCGAGCGCAGGGAGACCCCGCGCTCGAGCGACCGGCCGCCCTTGAGAACCGCTACGCGGGTCACGGGGCTTGCTACTGCTCGGCGCCCGTGCGCCGATCCCTGTGCGGGGGGCGCCCCCGCTCGGGGAGCCGAAGCACCTTGGCCAGCGCTGGATCGATCGGCGGCGGCGCCGGCTCCGCCTGCGGCGGCGAGGCGCCGGTGAGCGTTCCGTACAAGCCGACCTGCTCGCGCACCACCTTGCCGATGCGACGCACTCCCTCGCGGATCTCGTTCTCCCCGACGCCGGAGAAGTTGAGCCGCATGGACGAGCCGCCGCGTCCGTCGAGGTAGGCGGCGCGCCCGGGAACGAACGCCACGCTCTCCGCCGAGAGTGCGCGAGCCAAGAGGTCGGTCGTGTCGATGTAGTCCGGCAGCGTCACCCAGATGAACAGGCCGCCCTGCGGATGGGTCCACTCCGTCTCGCGGGGCAGGTGCTCGGTCAGGGCGTCGAGCATGGTGTCCCGGCGTCGGCGGTAGATCTCCGAGAGCGACCGGAGGTACTCGCGCCAGCGGCCCGACTCGAAGTAGGCCGCCACGAAGTGCTGGGTCATGGGCGAGGAGCAGAGGTCGGCGGACTGCTTGCCGAGGTTCATCTTCTCCAGCACGGGCCGGGGCGCGACGGTCCAGCCAACCCGGATGCCGGGCGAGAGGATCTTGGAGAAGGTGCCCAGATAGACGACGAACTCGCCGCCGTCGATGGAGCGCAGGGTGGGGACCGGCTCGCCTTCGTAGCGCAGGAGGCCGTAGGGGTTGTCCTCGAGGATCAGCAGCTCGCGCTCGTGCGCGAGCGCCACCAGGCGCTCGCGCCGCGGCATCGACAGCGTGACGCCGGCCGGGTTCTGGAAGGTCGGCACCGTGTAGATGAACTTCGGCCGCCGACCTTCGTGCTCGAGGCGGTCGAGGGTCGCCTCGAGCACGTCGACGCGCATACCGTCCCCGTCCATCTCGATCTGTACGACGTCGGCCTCATAGGCGCAGAACGCTGGTACGGCCCCAGGGTAGGTCGGCGCCTCGGCCACGATCACGTCGCCGGGGTCGATCAGGGTCTTGCACATGAGGTCGATGACCTGCTGGCCCCCGGTCGTCACCAGCACGTCATCGGGATCGATGCCGGCCATGCCCTCCGCGGCCATCACCTCGGTCACGCAGCGCCTGACCGAGTCCAGTCCCTCGGTTGGTCCGTACTGAAGCGCCCGCGCGCACGACTGGCTCGCGACCTGGTCCATGAGCGCCGCGAAGCTCGCGGGCGGAAACGTCGAGGTGTCGGGCAGCCCGCCGGCCAGCGAGATCACGTCGTCGCGCTTGGTGATCGCCATGAGGTCGCGCATGGCCGAGGACTTCATGACCTTGGTTCGCTGGGCGAACAGGCCGCCGTAGCGCTCGAGGTCGCGCCGCGTTGGCTCGCCGCGCCTCGGTCGGTCGTCTATCGTCATGCGGCCTCAAGCTAGCGCACCGTGGACCTCGCCTTCGCAATCGCTCAGGGCATCGGCCTGGCCGTCGCCTGCGGCGTACGGCCGTTCCTTCCCGCCCTGCTTGCGGGTGCGCTGGCGACCGCCAACCTGTTCTGGATCGACTTCGATCACACGGACTTCTCCTTCCTCGAGCAGCCCGCGTTCCTGCTCGCCGTGCTCGTGGGGGTGGTCATCGTGGTCCTGGTCGAGCGTCGGCGAGGAACGGCCGCGTTCGAGCCAGGGCCGCTCGGTGCGGCGGTGGCCGGCATCGGCATCGGCATCGGCGCCCTGTTGTTCGCCGGTTCGCTCGCGGATGTCGGCGAGAGCGCCTGGCCCGGCCTGGTCGGCGGCCTCGCGTGCGCGGCCGTGGGGCAGGTCGCCGCTCGGGGCATCTTCTCGGGAGCGGCGGCGCGCCTCGACGCGGCGGCGCGGACGGCGCTGCCCGCGTACGCCGACGGCACCTC
This sequence comes from Solirubrobacterales bacterium, assembly GCA_038231895.1. Taxonomy (GTDB): domain Bacteria; phylum Actinomycetota; class Thermoleophilia; order Solirubrobacterales; family Solirubrobacteraceae; genus JALYZC01. The sequence continues at coordinate 7,663 of JBBSIW010000070.1, forward strand.
GCTGCTGATCGCCGCCATGGCGATCGTGCTGCCCCCGCTGTCGATCATCGCGCTCGGCTTTGCCGCGTGGATCATCCTGCGCAGGCGCCGCCGCGGGGGAGAGAAGTACGCCGGCCTGAGGGTGCTCCGGTGAGCGCAGCCGCGGGCGACACCGCCGTGCGCTGATGGCGGCGCCCAAGCTCGTGCTCGCCGTCATCGACGGGTTGGCACCCGCGGCGCTCGAGCAGGGGATCGCCGACGGCACCGCGCCCATCCTCGCCGAGCTCATGGCGCGCGGCGTCTACATCGACGATTGCGTGGCAGCGTTCCCGTCGGTCACGCCGGTGTGCACGGCGAGCATCGTCACCGGCACCCGCCCCGACAAGCACCGCATCCCTGGCATGAACTGGTACCTGCGCTCAGAGGCGCGCTACGTCGAGTACGGCTCGAGCCTGCAGGCCACGCGCTCCTTTGGGATCGGCCGCTCGCTCACCGACACCATCTACAACCTGAACCTGGGCCACCTCTCCCGCGCCACCCCCACGATCTTCGAGTCGCTCGACGACGCCGGGGTGCGCACGGCGGGGACGACCTTCCTCATGTATCGCGGACGTCACCGCCACGAGGCCTCGGGGGAGAGCGCCCTTTCCCGCCTGGTCGCGGCCACGCTGTTCCGCCACGCCGTGTGGGGCCCGCGGGAGCTCTTCTACGCCGACCTGTTCGCCAGCCGTGAGACGGGTTGTCGTTCCCAGCTCGGGCTCCCGGGCGCGCGCGACCAGCACGCGGGCTGCGTCGGCGCCTTCCTCGTCGAGCGCGACCTGTTCGACTTCCTCCTGCTCTCCCTGCCCGACAACGACACCCACTCCCACCGCACGGGCCCCGGCGGACAGGTTGACTCGCTCACCCTCGCCGACGCGCAGCTCGAGCGCCTGGTCATCGCAGCCGGCGGAATCGACGCGTTCCTGGAGGAGCACGCGATCATCGTGATGGCCGATCACTCCCACAGCCCGATCGAGCGCCGAGCCTCGCTGCGCAGCGGTTTCGCGGACCTGCGCGTGCTCGCCCCCAACGACCCGCGCCCGGACCTCGCGCACATCGCGGTGTGCCCCGGCTGGCGCTCGGGGATGGTCTACGTGCTGGATGAGGACCATCGCGAGCGCTTGACGCGTCGAGCCTCGCGCCTGGCAGAGCGCATCGACGGCGTCGACCTCGTCATCCGCCGCGCCGGGGAGGAGGCCGTGGTCTGGAGCCCGCGGGGGGAGCTGCGCTTCGCACCGGGGACCGGGGCAGCCGACCTCGCAGGGCGTCGGTGGAGCTTCGAGGGCGAATTGGGAGCGGTGGGTGCCCGGATAGAAAACGGCACGCTGCACAGCGACGACTATCCCGACGCGCTGGCACGCGTGTGGGCAGCGCTGCACTGCGAGAACGCGGGCGAAGTCCTCCTGTCCGCGGCGCCCGGGCACGAGTTCACCGATTGGGGCGGCGTCGACCACGTGGGAGGCGGCAGCCACGGCTCGCTGCACCGGGAGGACTCGCTCGGCGCGCTGCTCTGCGTCGGTGTCGGTCCGCAAGCTCGGGAGGAGCGTTCGCAATGGAGCCTCCAGGACATCGCCCCCATGGTGCTGGGCCACTTCGGCCTTCCCTGATCCAACTGAACCCGTGCCACCCTCCGCTACCCTGCTGCGATGCTCGAGCAGGCCACAGCCGTGCGACCG
>JBBSIW010000071.1:0-9318 GCA_038231895.1 Solirubrobacterales bacterium
ATGGTGCGGTAAGAGCGCACCGGCGTCGCGGTGACGCGGCGGCCAGGCAAACCCCACCTGATGCAAGGCCAAGTCGGACCGCTTGCAGGCTGCCCGCCAAGGTCCAGGTAGGCCGCTCAGACAGATGGCTGCTCACGACAGAATCCGGCTTAACGACCTGCTACGGAGAAGCCCCGCACAAAGCGGGGCTTCTCTATGTGGGCGTGGGCGCCCGAGAGATTTCGCGGGGGCCCGTGCAGAGGAAGCAAGTATGTCCTCCGACCCAAACCCTCAACGGCGACTCGGACGCGTGGTCTTCGACCGGTATGCGGTGGTGACGGCGACGGCGAAGTCCGAGGCGCGCTCGAAGCTCATTTGCGATGTGGCGGCGAACCGCAGCATTTCCTCGCCGATAACGTGCTCGTCGAAGTCGGATTCAACCACCCGGTGGAGTGCTGCCTCGAGGCCTTCTCTGGGTGGTCGCGGCGGACGGTCGCTGTCCATAGAGGAGCGGTCGTCGAAGAGCGGCGCTTGTCGCGTGCCGTTGTCGCTTGACGCCGCCCTTGGCGGGCGCTCGACAGGTAGGGCTCCGGCGGGGAGAGGGCTTGGCTCCTTGCGACGCTTGATCAGCACCGTCTGCCCGTGAGCAAGCGTCATCCATTGGTAGATCGACGCCTCATTGCTATCCAGCTGGTACTCGCTGTTGGCCTTGACTACTGGCCCTAGGCCGGCGACGAACAGCCCCTCGTTCGTCGTGCCGACGGCATCAGCGAGGGTACGGGGCGGTTTCCACTTAAGTGGGTCGGGGTGAGGGAAGTTGGTGGCCTCGTGACCTTCGCCGATAGAGAGCATGCGCTTGGCCTCCGCCGCGATGTAGTCGTAGTCCAGGACCGGTCCTGGAGGTGGCTCAAGGCCGGTCGCGCCCAGAAGCGCACCGGTCATCGTTGCGATGGTGTCGGTGTCGGTGCCAAGGTGATTGACAATCACCCGAAGGCCACCAACTGGATCGTCTCGGAAAACCCAGGCGGCAAACAGCGACGCCACGGCCGCGACCATGCCCGAGCCCATCGTCTCGCGCGTCTTTCCCCCCAGGCCGACCAGCAGCTCGCGGTAGGACCCCGCGTCGCCAGTTTGCTCAGCGGCCTGTTGGGCGGCAGCAACCATCGCTTTTCCTTCGGCGATCGCCTCAGCGACACCGTCCCGCCAGCTACGCCCGGCAGCCTTCTCCCACATAGGCAGCCACCGTTCTCGCAGAACGTCATAGCCCGACATGACGTCGGGGACCGCGCCGGCGTATTCGACGACTTGCTCCCAGACATCCGGACCCGGAACCTGGCCGTGACGCAAGACACTCGACAAAGCGTTGGCGTGGATCACGGCGCCGACCACGCCCCGGGGGTGGCCGTGGGTGACGATGGCATCACTGGCGACTCCGCCTAGGAAGTGCTTGGGAACGTAGCCGCGGGCGCTCCAGACGTGCGGCTGGATCCGCATTGCCGCCCCGTTGCCGCCGGCGTCGATGTAGCGCGCACGATCGTTGTCGAAGAAGTTGCCTGACCAGCGGACGTGACGCTTCATCAGCTCGTTCGCGGCCGCTTTGGTGCCTTTGCCGGCCCGCATCTCGTAGGAGAGGAGCACGGGCAGCTCGATCTTGGAGAACGCCTCGAGGTCGAAGCGACCGTTCGCGCGGATACTGCGGCTAACGGCCAAGCGAAGCTGAGTGTCATCCGAGTACGTGCCCGCTGGCAGATCAACCATCGGGCCGAACCGTCCCCCGATCCTCCGAGACCACTGAACCGTGTTCTCGATCTTGGCGCCCCCACTCCTACGCGAAACCTCACCTAGCGACGTCGTGAGCTCGGTGATGAACCCCAACGCGTCGCCCCACGCGGCCCACAGCGCGGAGGAAACCACCGGGTGCAGTCGATCGTCGGGTATACCCGTCATCGGCGCCTGTAGTCCGTAGCGCGCCTCATGAGAAGACATCGGGACGAATCTCAACACAGAGCTCTGGATGATCCAGAGCCTCGCACCAGGCTAGGACGGTGCGCTTGTGTTCTGCATCCAATACGTAGACCGTCTGCACGTTTTCAGTGGAGATCCGTTGCGGATAAAGGACCTCGGCAGCGCGGTCAGTTGGCTGGCAGTCCGGAACGCCGGCCCGCGTGTGGACCGAGCTGTGCTTGCCGTAGACAGGGTCGCTGAACATCGCCTCGAAGCCAGGGACGCCTTCCCCGCGGCGGACCTTGGGGAAGATGTTGTTCGTCGTCGTGAAGACGACACCCTCGCCTTCGAGGATCGCCGTCGATATGGAGAGCACAGTCCACCAGAGATGCTGAAAGTGGCCGTGGCTACGGAAGAAAAGGTCGTCGTTGATGGATGTGACTGAGAGGCTGATGTGATCGACCCAGGAGGGATCTTTGCGGGGCCAGACAGGTTCGCGGATGTGCTTGAGGTACTCATCCTTGTCGAGCTGGGCTCGAGAGAGGATGGCCTTGGCTGCGATGGTGCCGTGGATTCCCTTCTGGGTTGTGTAATGGACGAGCTCCCTGACGCCCCGTCGGCGCGCAGCCTCGCCAAGCGATGCTGGCGCGGTCTCACTCACAGATCCACAACGGCGTACGTCGCTGGGTCTAGAAAGTCGATCACGGCTGATTCGTCGTCGGGCTTGTAGCCGAGGACGACAGACTTGCGCGCCCTTCCGATCGACATTGCCAGCAGGCGCCGCTGCTCGTCCAGTAGCGCGTCGTGCTGATGGTCTCCGTGGCGGACGACCTCGGCGTTGTATCCGATGATGACCACGTGGTCGAACTCCAGGCCCTTCGCGGACGCCATCGTGCTGATCACGATCTGCTCGGGGCCGTCCGGCCACTCGGATGCTTTGATGATGGATGCCCAAGCGAGGCCCTCTGAATCGAGCCGCTGCTTGAGCTCTCTGAACCAGCCGAGCGGGTGCAGGAACGCGACTGTCTCATCGGCGCCAATCTGGCCTGACCGCAAGTAGCTGATCGCCCAGTCGAGCTGATCTCGGTACAAAGCACGCACCAGGATGGGAGTCGGACCGTCGCGCACGCAGCCCATGAAATCCGGCAGTGTCGAGTCCTCGGTGATCTCGACGCCTTCCAATAGCGGCCGGGCGAACGCAGCGATCTGCCTTGTGTTGCGATAGTTGACATCGAGCTTCTTGTTTTGAGCCGGCGGCAGCGTGATGCCGACGTCCCGCCACGCAAAGCTGTTCGGGTAAATCCTCTGGGCGCTGTCGCGGATGAACGTCGTGACGTGATCCTGAGCGAGGTGTCTGACGATGGCCCGTAGCTGGTTGGCTGAGAAGTCCTGGGCTTCATCGACGACCACAACGTTGTAGCTCGGACCGACTTGCTCGGTCGCAAGCGTGACAGCCAGGTCGTTCCAGTCCCACAGGCCCTTCTGATGCTTCCACTCCCCGTATGGTCGGATCACGCCGTCGAGCAACCGCTGACGCATAGTTCGGTCTACGCGCGGTGCCTGACCCCGTCCCGTCCGCTGGATCCCGACGTAGGTGTCAAGGCTCCTTGGGAGGAGCCGACCGAGCACATAGTCGATTTCACCCAGCAGGAATCGAGTCTCCCATGGGAAGCCCCCGGCCCGTCGCGCCAGGCAGGAGATCCTCGCCTCCCGTTCGGTGCCGTCCATCACAGGCTGGTTGACCAGGCTCATGGCCCAGTGGCTGAATGTCTCGACCTCGAGGGCCACGTCGGCGCCGAGCGCTATCTGCTGGTCAGCGAGGGTCTCGATGTAGCCACGGAGCGTCCGGTTGAACGTCAGGACAAGCACACGGACCGGATCTTCGATGCCCAGATCACTCCGACGCTCGCGCCAGAGGCGGGTCAGGAACTTGAGGCGGAGGAGCGCAGTGGTCGTCTTGCCGCTCCCTGCTGAGCCCCGGATCAACCAGTAGCCCGGGGAGCCGTCCTCAATCACAGTCAGCTGCTCCGGAGTCGCTGTGACCACTCCGAGTGGCTTCACCGCCCACTCACCTCCGGAACGACGCGCTCGCATGCCATCCACCCGTCGACGGACGCGCCTGACTTGAGGGAACGGGCGATTCGGTTAGCCATCCATGCGTTCTGACCGCAATCCAGGGCGGTCTCGGACTGCCATCGCCGCGTGCTGCGGGCCAGATACGCCGATTCTAGCCCGCCGAATCCCAGCGAGACTACGATGAGCGGGTGCGCTTCGGCATCTTCTACGAGCACCAGCTGCCTCGGCCGTGGGACGAGGGTGCCGAGCACCGGCTCATCTCCGACGCGCTCGAGCAGGTGGCGCGGGCCGATCGCATCGGCTTTGACTCGGCGTGGGAGGTCGAGCACCACTTCCTCGAGGAGTACTCGCACTCCTCGGCCCCAGAGGTCTTCCTGGCCGCCGCGAGTCAGCGCACAGAGCGGATCCGCCTCGGCTTCGGAATCCTTCCGCTGCCGCCCGGTTACCAGCACCCCGCGCGTGTGGCCGAGAAGGTGGCCATGCTCGACCTGGTCTCAGACGGGCGGGTCGAGTTCGGCAGCGGCGAGACCTCCTCGGGCGCCGAGCTCGGCGGCTTCGGCGTCCAGCGCGAGTCAAAGCGCGCCCAGTGGGACGAGGCGCTCGACGTCGTCACGCGCATGTTCGTCGAGGAGCCCTTCGCCGGCTGGAACGGGCGGCACGTCTCGATGCCCATCCGCAACGTCATCCCCAAGCCGCTGCAAAAGCCACACCCGCCGCTGTGGGTGGCCTGCTCGCGGCGCGAGACGATCCGCCTCGCCGCGGAGAAGGGCATCGGCGCGCTGTCCTTCTCCTTCGTCGAGCCGCAGGAGGCCAAGGAGTGGGTGGATGAGTACTACGAGATCTTGGCCTCCGACCGCTGCGTGCCGGCCGGGTTCGCAATCAATCCCAACGTCGCCGTGGTGCTGCCGTTGATGTGCCATAACGAGGAGGCCGAGGCGATCGAGCGGGGGATCGACGGGGCGAACTTCTTTGGCTATTCGCTCGCCCACCACTACGTCTTCGGCGACCACCACCCGGGCGCCACCAACGTCTGGGAGGAGTTTCAGGAGCGTCGCGAGGAAGCCGGCTTTTCGCGGGAGATCGTCACCGCCGACGAGGCTCCACTGGGCGTCCGGGTCCTCGAGCACGGCCTCGGCTCGCTGCGGGGCGCGATCGGCACTCCCGCGCAGGTCCGCGACCTCATCCGCCGCTACGAGGCGGCGGGCGTCGATCAGGTCATCTTCATCTGCCAGGCGGGGAGAAATCGCCACGAGCACATCTGCGAGTCACTCGAGCTCTTCGGCGCCGAGGTGCTGCCCGAGTTCGCCGACGCGCGCGACGGGCGGGAGGCTGCCAAGCGCGAGCGCCTCGCGCCGGCGGTCGAGGCGGCCCTGGGTCGCCGCGCCCCCGCGCGCGTCGCCGATCCCGGCTATGCGATCGCCCCCGCTGACTCCGGTTCGCCAGGCTCGGGACCCGCGATGCCCACCGGCGGGGATGCGAACGCAGGCGCGGCTGGGCATACCAACGGCGCCGTGAACGGCGGCCAGGTCGCCGACGTGGCCATGGCACGCCTCCAAGCCGGCGGCGAGGCGGCGTTCACCGCCTTCGTGCGTCGTTCCGATGACCGCCGCATCGAGCGCCTCGTGGGCTCCGAGCCGGGGCTGCGCCTACTATTCTCGGTGATGGCACGGCGATTTCAGCCTGAGAAGGCGGGCGGGTTCGAAGGTGAGATCCAGTACAGCCTCGGCACGCACGACGGAGGCGAGAAGGCATGGGTGGTCGCGGTGGGCCCTGCGCAGGCCAACGCCCGGCCTGGACGTGCGGACGAGGCGCGCCTCAAGCTCACGCTGGCGCTCGCCGACTTCGTACGCATGGCTGCCCACGAGCTCGATCCCGGTCGGGCGCTCATGACCGGTCGCCTGGCGCTCGAGGGTGACCTCGCGGTCGCGATGCGCCTCGGTGAGATGTTCGGCGAGCCCTCCCCGTTCTGATCGTGATCGCTCGCCGCCTGCTCGCAGTTCTCTGTAGCGCCGGCGTCATCGTCGGCGCCTGGTCGGCAACGGCCGGCGCGCGCCCGCTCGCTCCGCTGGACCCCAACGCTCCAGCGACGACGTCGCCGACGGTGTTCCCACTGCGCGACCGCGTGCTCCGGGCCCGCCCCGCGACGGCGCGGGCCCGCGCCGCGAGCACCCCAGAGCGTGCGTATCGCACCGGCGACGGGGCCACCGTCACCGTGGCGCTCTCGGACAGCGTCAATGCAGCGCCCGGCAACCAGGCGGCGGTGCAGTCCTACGTCGACTTCCTCGGCTCCCGCCTGCACGGCGCCGAGCTCAGTCGCCTCCGTGTGTTCATCGGAAGCCCGCAGGAGGTCAACACCCAGTGCGGCGGCACGCCCGGCGTGCTGGCCTGCTACGTCCAGGGCGAGCGGCGCATGTACGTGCCCAGCCAGGACCCAACCGCGGGCACCACTCCCTTCACGCGTGAGTACGTCGTCACCCACGAGCTCGGCCATCACATCGCGACGTACCGGCGCAACGACCCGTTCCCGGCGCTCGACTTCGGGCCGAAGTACTGGTCGAGCTATGAGCACGTGTGTGCCGGCGTGGTGGCCGGGAGGTACTTCCCCGGCAACCAGGGCAGCCACTACCTCGACGATCCCGGCGAAGGCTTCGCCGACTCCTACGCGCACCTGCACTACCCCGCGGTCCCGTGGCAGTTCGCGGCCAGCCTGCTGCCGGACGCCGGCGCGTTCGACGCGATTCGCCGGGACGTGGTGACGCCGTGGAACGGTCCGAAGGTGAGCAGCGTCCGGCGCCGCCTCTCCGGAGGGCGCCGGGTCACGACGTTTCCCGTGCGCTACTCCCTGGACGGCACGGTCTCGCTCAAGCTGGCCGGCCCCCGCAAGTCCAACTACGACATCCAGGTGCTGGAAGGGCGACGCGTGTCGGCAAGCAGCCATGCGGCCGGGAGTCGCGATCGCCTGGCCGGGACCGTCTGCCGCGACGGTCTCATCGGATCGGTGAACGTCCGCGTGCGTCGCCGCTCGGGCTCGGGCCCCTTCACCCTGCGCATCAGCGTGCCCGGCTAGCCGGGACACCGCCGCCGCGCCGCCATCGTCGAGGTTCTCGGGCTTGCCCTCGGGGCCGGTGGATGCGAACATGTGTTCGATCCCGATGATCGTCTGTGTTCACCTGCCCCGCTTCGAGCTTTCGGTCGCTGCCGGCGAGCGCGCGCTGCTCTTACGGGAGCCGGCGGCGCTGGCCCCCGAGCCTGGCGGGCGCAGCGGACAGGCCATCGGGGAGGTCTCGGGTCCGGCCGAGGCGTTCGGGGTGCGGCCGGGCATGGCATTGAGCGAGGCGCTTGGGCGCTGTCCGGCGCTGGCGCTCGTGCCGCCCGACCCCACCGGCGTGGTCGAGGCCTGGGAGCTGGCGCTCGGGCGCCTGGAGTCGATCGGGGCGGCCGTGGCGCCCGAGCGCCCGGGACTCGTGTGCTTCGAGCAGCGGAGCCTGCGCCGGCGGCTGGGCGCCGTCGAGCCGGTGATCGCCGCCGCGCGACGTGCCCTGCGCCGGCCCGAGGCCCGCATCGGCGCGGGGCCCTCGCGCTTCTGCGCACTGGCCGCGGCGACCCGGGCGCGGCCGCGACGACCGGAGATCGTGGGCGGAGACGCCGCTTCTGCCCGCGCCTATCTCGCGCCGCTGCCGATCGGGCTCCTGCGCGCGGCCGCCGACACCGAGCCCGACCGTCCGTCGGCGCGCGAGCGCCGGGGCATCGCCACGCTGGGAGAGCTGGCGGCGCTGCCGCGGGCGGCGGTTGCCGACCGCTTCGGTGCAGCTGGGCTGCACGCGCTCGACATGGTGCGCGGGGCGGGCGGACCGCCGCGGCCGCGGTTGCCGGGCGAGCGCGTGGGCGAGTCCGTCGCACTGCCCGAGGCGGCCCTGGGCGTCCAGCTCGAGCATGCGCTGCGCCTGCTCGTCGATCGGCTGCTGGCTCGCCGCGAGCGCCGCGGGCGCACTCTGCGCGCCGCCGCGCTGTCGGCGACGCTGGTAGAGGGGGGGACATGGCGCGAGCGGGTCACTTTCCGGGAGGCCACCGCCGACGCCGAGCGCCTGCGCCTCGTCCTGGTGGCGCGGCTGGCCGACCTGCCCGCCCCGGCTCACAGCCTCGAGCTGACCGTCGAGCGGTTCGGCCCTCCGGTGGGCGACCAGGGGTCGTTGATCGACGAGACGGCGGTTCGGCGCGACGCCCGCCTGTGCGAGGCGGTGGCCCAGGTCCGCGCCACCGCCGGCCCGGACGCTGCCCTGCGGGTGATCCCCGTCGAGCCCGACTCGCGCGTGCCCGAGCGGCGCGCCATGCTGGTGCCCTACGAGCGCCGGCCGCGGCCGTGACGGCCACCCACCGGCTGGGCCTTCCCCGGCCCGCAGGGGTGCGCGCCGGCTCGGGCGGCCGTCCGCTGACCGTTGAGGGGCGAACCGTCGAGGCGGTGCGCGAGTCCTGGCTGATCGAGGATCGCTGGTGGACCGATCGTCCCCTGCGCCGCCGCTACTGGGAGGTGGTCACGGCCGATGGGCGCAACCTCGTGGTCTTTCATGAGCTGGAGGGGGCGGGATGGTTCGAGCAGCGGTGAGGCGGAGTACCGTGCGATGTATGCGCGCGACTATCGAGATCACCGATCCTCTCTATCGCCGACTCAAGGCTGCCGCGGCACACCGCGGGTTGCGAGGGCTCTCGCCGCTGGTGGAGGACGCGCTCGCCGAGTACCTCGCCGCCGAGCCGGAGCGACGCGACGTCCTCGCGGCGATCGAGGCCGCCGAGGGGGCGTGGAGCGAGGACGATGTGACCGAACTCGAAGAGGCACGCCGCCGAGCATGGAGCGAATGCCGACTCGATCCGTCCTCGACAGCGACGTCCTGATCGCCTATCTCAGCAGGGCTGGTCCGGGTCACGAGTTGCGGCGGCTGCTCGCGGTGCGCGGTGGTCAGCCCAGGCGACCGGATGCGTCCGCAATCCGGCCCACCAATCCTCCCCATTGCCCACGACCCCGCGCCAGTGCTCGCCCTGCTTGCACCGCCGGTGCTCGTTGACCCGAGTGGCACGTGGGGTCCAGCTTTACCTGCACCTGAGGGGGGTCCGGCTACCCTGGGGTGGTGCAACGTCGCCCCCGCACCGCGCTTCTGGGCGCCCTGGGCTGCCTGGCCGCCGTGGCGGCGACATGGAGCCTCGCGTTCCTGTCGGGGTTCGGGCACTGGGCCGACGCCGCCACGCTGCAGGGGTTCATGGGCCTGCTCAGCCCTCGGGCGGCCGGGCTCGCTCATCATGTGGGGACGCTCGTCAACCCCGAGC
>JBBSIW010000072.1:0-9285 GCA_038231895.1 Solirubrobacterales bacterium
ACGATCGTCGGCTTCGAGCGCCTGGTCGGGCTCTCCACCCACACCGTCGAGCAGCTCGAGGCAGGCGAGCGCTCGGGCGCCGACTACGTCGCGGTCGGCCCCGTCCATGCCACGCCGACGAAGCCCACCTACCCGGAGGTCGGCTACGGCCTGGTCGAGCATGCGGCCAGGCACCTGACGCTCCCCTGGTTCGCCATCGGCGGGATCGACGCTGCCAACGTCTCCGCCGTCGCAGCGGCGGGCGCCCGACGCGTAGCGGTCATCCGGTGGATCACCGAGGCCGAGCACCCGGCGGACGCCGCGCACGCCCTGCGGATCGGGCTCGAGCGCCCGGGGGGGCGCGTTGGCGCAGCGCAGCCGTAAGCGCCGAGTCGCCTCCGCAGCTCCCGCGGACGCTCCGCCGGCGGGCGCACTGCGTCAGACGCGCTCCGAGCGATCCGCGGCCCGAGACGCCGAGGCGCGGGCGGGGCTCGAGCCGCTGCTCGCCGGCGAGCGCCCGCCGGCGGTGACAATCGCTGCGATCGTCGCGCTGGCACTCGCCGTCGCAAACCTTGCGCTGCTCGCGGGCGGGTACCGCATCAAGGCCGGGGGCTCGCAGACCCCCGGCCTGGTCGTCTTCGAAGTCCTGCTGCTCGCCGCCGCGGCGGGCTTGTGGAAGGGCCGCTACTGGGCCGTGCTCGGCTTCGAGGCACTGCTCGGACTGACCATCGTGTACGCGAGCCTCTCGCTCGTCGTCGCGTCCAACCTGGCTGCCGTCGGCCTCTGCCTGGGCATCGCCATTCCCGCCGGCCTGCTGTTCTACAAGCTGATCCGGGCGATGGCGCGGATCCAGATGCGCGAGCATCCACGACAGACATGAGCGACTGGCCCTTCATCCACTCGGACCGCGTCCGCTACGCCGACGTGGACTCCATGCGCCACCTCAACAACGTCGCGTTCGTGCGCTTCTTCGAATCGGCACGGATCGCCTTCATGCGCGAGGTGTTTCCCGAGCACGACCCCACGGACCCGTCCGACTTCCCCGTCGTGCTCGCCGAGACGAACATCGCGTACCGCTCGCCGGCCTACTACGACGACGAGGTCAGGACTCAGATCCGGCCCGCCGAGCTCGGCCGCTCGAGCTTTCGCACCGAATTTCGCATGCACGTCGACGACCGCTTGATCGCCAATGGCTACGGGGTGTACGTGGGCTATGACTACGTGGCCGAGAAGGCACAGCCGCTGACCCCGCGAATCGTCGCGGGCCTCGAGCCGCTGCTCGCAGCCTGAGCGTTGCGGGCTATAGGCTGACGGCGATGGCCGAGCCCTCCTATGACTGCGTGGTGATCGGCTCGGGCCCGGGCGGCTACGTCGCCGCCATTCGCGCCGCGCAGCTGGAGATGAAGACCGCGGTCATCGAGCGCGACGACGTCGTCGGAGGCCGCTGCCTCAACTACGCCTGCATCCCCGCCAAGGCGGTGCTGCGCGTGGCCGACGTCCTGTTGGAGATCGACGAAGCCGACGACTTCGGCATCGAGGTGGCGGGGCGCACGGTGGACTTCGCGGCGGTGACCAAGCGCCGCCAGAAGGTGGTGACGACGCTGACCGGCGGCGTCTCGAGCCTGTTTCGCAAGCACGACATCGACGTGGTCCGCGGTCATGCCGCGCTCACCTCCGAGGGTGCGGTCAAGGTGGGCGGGGACTTCGACGGACAGGAGATCGAGGCCGCGACGATCATCCTGGCCACGGGGTCGGTGGCCAAGCCGATCCCCGGGACGCAGTTTCGCGGCCGGGTCCTGGACACGGCGGGCGCGTGGCTGCTCGACGAGCTGCCCGGCAGCCTCGCCGTCGTGGGGGCCGGCGCGTCAGGCGCGGAGATCGCGTCGGCGTACGGACGCCTGGGGACCGACGTGCTCCTGCTCGAGGCGCTGGATCGCGTGCTGCCCACCGAGGACGCCGAGGTCTCAAAGGCCGTCGATCGGGGGCTTCGCAAGCAGAACATCACGGTCCTGACCGACACCCAGGTCAAGGACGTGGAGGCCGGCGACGACCGCGTACGGTTCGGCTACGGCGAGGAGTCCGCCGAGGTCGACTACCTGGTCATCGCCGCCGGGCGCGGTGCCGACATCGAGGGACTGGGGCTCGACGCCGCGGGCGTCGAGGTGCACGAGAGCGGTCTCGTCAAGGTCGACGAGCAGATGCGGACCTCGCGGCCGGGCGTGTTCGCGATCGGCGATCTCGTCCCCGGCCCGGCGCTGGCCCACAAGGCCTCCGACGAGGGGATCATCGCGCTCGAGGCAGCCGCCGACCGGGAGACCCATCCGCTGGCCTATGCCGACATCCCCCGCGCCACGTTCTGCACGCCCAACGTCGCGTCGTTCGGCCTCACCGAGGAGCAGGCGCGCGCGCAAGGCCACGACGTCGTCATCGGCAAGGTGGCCTACGGCGCGGTGGGGGCGGGCGCCGTCTACGGCGACCGGCAGGGCATGGTCAAGATCGTGGGCGAGCGCCGGTACGGCGAGCTCCTCGGCGGGCACATCGTGGGGTCAAAGGCCACCGAGCTCATCCAGGAGCTGGTCAACGTGCGGCTCATGGAGGGCGGCTTCAGCGAGGTCGCGCACATGGTGCACGGCCACCCAACGCTGTCCGAGGCGGTCATGGAGGCGGCGCGCGCCGCCGATGGTTGGCTGATCCACGGGTAGACACTTGTGAGGTCCGGCACTTCGTTCCGCTGCTCTGAGAGGACGCGTAGCGGGCGAGACAGGTCGCGCGATATGTGCCGTGAGGGTTTGATCGGCGGTGACTGGGTGCGACTCTAAGGCCATTCAGAGCCTAAAGCGACGGCAGTCGCAACCTCGGAACAAACTGGCCGGTTGACGAAGGTCAATCCCCCAGCCGATGACGGTGTTTCGTGCGCGCTCCGCTCTGAACAGCAGACGAGGGAGCTACGCCGCGCCTGCCGCGGCCAACTCGAACCAGGTCCGCACCCGGACCGGCAGTAGGTCGGGGTGCTCGGCGACGAAGGCCAGCAGCTCATCGCGCTCGATCACCTCGTCGACCAGTCGACGGTCTCCGTCGTAGTGGCCGCCGGTCGCGAAGGCAAAGGGTCCGTCTGATCGTCTGCCTTCGCATCCACCAGAGCCTGCAAGTCAACGTGATCAGAGGCAGTCTTGATCTGGACGATGCCGTGCCGCCGCGTGTCGCCGTGGATCATTGTCCACTCGTAGGCCGGCGTATCCCGCTGGCGTGCTCGTGGTAGAGCCACGTAGCCCCGGGCGACCTGAAGCCAGACGTAGATGAGATCCTCGACGTCATAGGGATCCAGATGGCTCGTCAGTACCTCGACCGGCGTGATCGCCAGCTTGGGCAGCGGACGGTCGTGATGCTTCTCCCATAGGTACGGCGTCAATTCTCGCGCTGAACGGTCGTGATGCGGCTGAAGCTCGAGCCCGTCCCGACGAAGGCCCTGATGACGCCACCTGGAACGTCCAAGTCATTGAGCGGCCTTGGAGCCCACTCGGCGTCACGCGTGTCCTCAATCCGCTTGCACGTCGCGTCCAGCGACGTGTCTGCTCCGAGTTCGTCCATGCGCCAGCCAATACCGATAAGCCCGCCGAGCACACAGTGGTCGACCTGGGCGGCGTGGTCGATGCCGCGCAACGTAGACCGGAGCTTTGTCCGCCACAGCGTGGGAAGGGCAGGGGGATCGGTTGGCTCTTGCTTCACGTTGCGGAGGATCACACGCTTGAGCTCGTCCGGCAGGTTGCTCTGGGGCTCCACCAGGATCCACGCAAGCGGCGCAAGCGGTCGCTCTACGATCAGTCGCTGGAGAACCCTTGGGCTCATCTGCCGCATGCGCCGCCGTACGTCGCGCGCGCCGACGCCGCCGCCATCGCTGGTGGCTGGGCGGCGTGAGGCCTCGCCCACGCCGCCCGCGAGCTGCACGTCGGCGGCGGCGAGCAGGAGGGCCAGTGCGGCGAGGCAGCTCACCGGCACGAGCAACGCCCTGATCCGGGGGGGTGCTCGGGACGCACGGCGAGCGCGGCACCCGCCGCGAGTAGGGGCACTGCCGCCATTCGATCCCAGCGCACGCCGGGCGCGGCGACGAGCGCGAGCGCGAGGAGCCCGAGGGCAAGCATGAGCCCGGCGGCGGCGAGGAACCACCGTGCGGTCGTCCGAGCTGCGGGTGGGCCCGCGATGCATGCCGAGGGCGAACAGACCGACGAAGCCCAAGCCGCCGAGCGGCACCCAGACGTCGGGCGCGGGCGTGTCGAACGCCCCCGCCCAGATGACCAGGAAGGGCAGTCCGACGAGGATCGCCGCCAACCGCCCGAGGCCGAGCACCGCGCCCCAGTCGAAGCCCCGGGCGGCCCTGGGCGGGCAGGGCGATCGCGGCCAGAACGTAGCCGGCGAGCAGCCACGGTGGGCGAAGACAGCGAACCCAAAGGCGAGGCGCAGGACCCACGACGGCGCCCGCAGCCAGGCGGCCACCCCGCCGAGCACGCCGTCGATGGCACGATCCTCATGACTCCGCGCGAGGGGCGGGCGAGACACCAGGGCGCCCGCCGTCATGGCGTCTTCACCGCGAGCCGGTCGCCCTCGAAGCAGAAGCCGTAGCTGCCCGAGTCCTCATCGGTCCCCGTCGAGCCGTAGACGAGGGACGGCAGCTTGCGCCGGCCCTGGCGCCAGCTCCCGGTCCCTCGCTCCGTGCCCAGCCGGTCGCGCAGGCCGGCGCGGTTGAGGCGGAGGGGAACAGCGCGGGCACTGCGGACGCCGATCGAGGCGCCGCCAGCCGAGCCTCAGCGGCGAAGGCAAAGCCCGCGGCGCTGAGCACGCTCGCCACGACGGTGGCGACGGCAAGGACGGGGAGCGCCACGTGCAGCCAAGCGGGGCCGGCGAAGGTGTAGGAGAAGTCCGTCCCCGGAGTGCCGGTAACCCCGGTTCCACTGGACCCGCTCGACGCGTACCGGTCCGCGAACAGGGCGAGGACGCCGCCGGCAAGCAGAGCCAGCGCCAGCGCCCCACGGAGGCCCCGCCTTCCCGGAGGCCGGTCCGCGGGCGGGAGGGCCAGACCGGCGAGGCGGGACGCGGCGGCGCTCATGTGGCAAGGATGGCCTACTTCCCCGCCCCTGACCATGGGGAATCTCCCCCATCCCGGTCTCAGGGTCCTCCCCGACACATACGTTGGGAATACGCTTCGTGGTGTGAGCTCTGAGCCACGCTTGCCGGCGCCGGAAGTCCCCGAAGCAGCCGCAGGCCAGCGCCAGCCGGTCTTCTACTACGACTTCGCCAGCCCCGAGGCCTACCTGTCGGCCGAGCGCGTCGTCGAGGTCCTCGGCCTCGTGCCCGAATGGCAACCCGTCCGTGCCAGCGCCCTCGCGGCCGGCGGACCTCCCGCATTCCGCTGCGCCGCGGAGCGCGACATCCACATTTCCGAGATCGAGCGCACCGCGGGCGAGCGCGGGATGCAGGCGCTGCACTGGCCGCCCGACTGGCCGGCCGACCACGACGATCTGGCGCTGCTCGTCGCCACCTACGCCAAGTCGATCGGACGCGTGGTCGCCTTCTCGCTGGCCGCATTCCGTCAGGCCTACGCCGGCGGGCGCGACCTCGCGGTGGCCGACAACGTTGTGATCGCCGCGGCGGCGTGTGAGATGCACCCGGCGGCGGTGCTCAAGGCGGCGCAGCTGCGCTCGGTCCGCGAGAGCCTGGAGAGGGCCACGGCGAGCGCCTCGAGCGCCGGCGTGCGCGACGTACCGGCGGTGAGAATCGGCGACGAGGTCATCCATGGCGACGATGGCCTGGAGGCGGCAGCCGCCATGCTGACCGAGACGGCCCCCTCGTGAAGGCGAACCGCGCGTATCACGTGATCGTGACCCGCAGCGGCGCCGCTCCGCCCTTCCTGGCCGCCCCCTACCGTGTCGACCACGTCGAGGTGGTGGGCATCGAGTCCGGGGAGGTCGAGCTGTTCTGGGACTGCACGCCCACCGCTGCCCGCAGGCTTGCGAACCAGCTCAAGGGAGACCTGGCTCAACTGCAGTCCGGTGAGTTCATGGCGCGCTGGAGTGGGCGCGCCGACGTCGAGCAGATATGACCCGCTGGAGCCGGCTCGGGGCTGCGCAAAGCTGGCGCCAGGCACATGGCCGACCGGGCAGCCGAGGTTCACGCAGGCCAAGGCGAGGCTCGTGGGAGCTCCTCATGCGGAACGGCTGAAGGTCTGGCGGACGGACGAGCCGCAATCCCGAGCCGATCTCCGAAGCGACGCCCCCTCCCGCCCGAATCCCCGGTCCCCGAACGCTCCCTCCTCGTCCAAGGTGAGCGTGACGACAGCGCAGCGCGCGCGCTCGCTGCTTCACGATTGCGGGCGTCGGCTTGGTACCCGCCGAGAGTCGCCACATCGCTGACCGCGTGTGTGACCGACGCCAGCGCTGGCGCGCCGCCTGGCGGCGCCCGGCGTCATTCTGGCTTACGGCGCAGAACACTTCCCGGAGAGAATCCGTCGCGGCGAGCGGCGAGGACCTCGACGCCACGCGGGTTCGCGATGCGGCGCACGTCCGGGAAAGGGCATTCCCGGAGATGAGGTGAGGGCGTGGCAAGCTGCTGTGTGTGACGTCGGGCATCTTCAGCGGGGGGCGTAGGGAGCGCGTCGCGGTCCTGGGAGTCGATCCGGATCTGGCGACTCGGCTGAGCGGGCCGCGTCGTGCTCACGCCGAGCGTATGAGCGTGGCGATCGTGCTCAGGCGCGACGCGGGGGTCTGGCGAGCCAAGGAGGACGCCGTGCATGGGCGCGATGGCCTGGGACTGCTCCTAGTGGAAGGCATGCTGGTGCGGCGGGTTGGGCTCGAGCGGCGCTTTGGCGCCGAGTTGTTGAGCGTCGGCGACCTGTTGCAGCCCTCCGAGCACGACGGCGAGGAGGCCACGCTGCCCTTCGAGGCGACGTGGCGCGTGTTGGCGCCGCTGTGCCTGGCGGTCCTCGACCTTGACTGGATGGCCCGGATGGCGCCGTTCCCCGAGGTGACCGCTGAGCTGACGAGACGCGTGATGGTGCGTTCGCGGAGGTTGGCGTCGATGCTGGCGATCGCGCAGCATCACCGGCTCGAGGACCGTCTGCGCCTGCTCTTCTGGGAGCTCGCAGATCGCTACGGACGCGTTGGCCCCGACGGGGTCCGGCTCGAAGTGGGCCTGACGCACGAGCTGATCAGCCATCTCGCCGGTGCGCATCGACCGTCGGTGTCGGCCGCGCTGGCTCGCCTCGATCAAGCCGGATATATCCAGCGCCGCGAGCGCGGCTGGCTGCTGCTCGGAGACCCGCCCGGCCTGGAGGAGATCATCGGCGATCACAACCGCCCGGCGACAGGACCGCCGACCTGACGCCAGCGCCGGCTCCGGTCAGTCCGTGAGGTGGGCGAGCAGGGCGCGCAGCCCGTGCTTGGGCTGGCGGAGCGCCTTGAGGGCGCCTGTGGCTTCGTTGTGGCCGAGCGCCAGGAGCACGAGGGAGAGCGCGGCGGAGCCGAGGCAGAGCGCGCACCAGGCGCCGACCACGGCGGGCTGGATGATGATCAGGGCGATGCTCGCGAGTCCGCCGGCCGTGAGCACGAGCCCGAGCAACAGCCGCCCGCGGCGCGCGAGCAGCAACACGACCTCGGTGCCGTAGGCGAGGACGCCGGCGAGGGCATCGGGCACGGGCCGGGTGAGCTCGAGCACCTCGCGGGTGCTGCGTTGCCCGAAGACGGGATCCCACGCGCTGGCCAGCGCGCCGAGCTGCACCATCGTGAGGTAACCCGCGACGATCAGCCCGGCGGCGGCCAGAGCGAGCATCAGGCCTCGGCTGCTCACGTTTCACGTCTACCGCGATCGAAGAATGTGCATCTCCGAGGCGGTATGGCTGCATACCGCCGTCCCTTCGGACCCGAGACTGGACCCAAATGGCTGGACGGCGGAGCCGTCGCCCCGCGCCGCACCTGCCTCGCCCGCGCCGCACCGTCACCTGGCAGACCATGCACTGCTCACCGGGCGGCAATCGGGGGACGAGACGAGTAGAGCAACTGCTTGACCGCCGCCCCGGATCCTCCATCGAGAGGTCAGGTCGGGTTCGGCCTGCCTGGCGGTCGCCCTACCCGCGCGGCTACCCGTGATCTGCGACGAAGGGACTGTGATGGACAAGACGGTGGCGGACTTCTTGCTCGAGCGCCTCTCAGGTTGGGGGGTTCAGCGGATCTACGGTTATCCCGGCGACGGCATCAACGGGCTGCTGGGTGCGCTGAACCGGGCGGGCGATCGCTTTGAGTTCGTGCAGGCCCGGCATGAGGAGATGGCGGCGTTCATGGCGTGCGGGCACGCGAAGTTCACCGGGGAGGTGGGGGTGTGCATGGCGACATCGGGGCCGGGCGCCGTGCATCTGCTCAACGGCCTGTATGACGCCAAGCTCGATCATCAGCCGGTGGTGGCGATCGTAGGCCAGCAGGCCCGGGCGGGGCTGGGCGGCCATTACCAGCAGGAGATCGACCTCACCAGCCTGTTCAAGGACGTCTGCCATGAGTACGTGCACGTGGCGATGGACGCCGCCCAGATCCGGCATCTGATCGACCGGGCGATGCGGATCGCTGCCGCCGAGCGCACCCCGACGTGCGTGATCGTGCCCAACGACCTGCAGGGGGCCGACGCCGTCGAGGACCCGCCGCGCGCGCACGGCACGCTGCACTCCGGGATCGGCGATGGCTACCGCCCGCCGCGGGTGGTCCCCGAGGATGCCGATCTGCGGCGGGCTGCCGAGATCCTGAACGGGGGTGAACGCGTCGCGATGCTCGTCGGCCAGGGCGCGTTGCACGCCGGCCGCGAGGTCGCCGAGGTCGCGGAGCTGCTGGGTGCCGGGGTGGCCAAGGCGCTGCTGGGCAAGGCGGCGCTGCCCGATGACCTTCCGTGGGTGACGGGCTCGATCGGGCTGTTGGGCACCAAGCCGAGCTGGGACATGATGATGGGCTGTGACACGCTGTTGATGGCCGGCTCGAGCTTCCCGTACTCGGAGTTCCTGCCCGAGGAGGGTCAGGCGCGTGGCGTGCAGATCGACCTCGACGGGCGGATGCTCGGGATCCGCTATCCGATGGAGGTCAACCTGACCGGTGACAGCGCCGAGACGCTGCGGGCGCTGATCCCTCTGCTGGAGCGTAAGGCCGACCGGTCCTGGCAGGAGGAGATCACGCGTGAGGTCGGCAAGTGGTGGAAGCTGATGGAGACCCGCGCGCACAACAGCGCGGACCCGATCAACCCGCAGCGCGTGTTCTGGGAGCTCTCCCAGCGGCTGCCCGA
>JBBSIW010000073.1:0-9218 GCA_038231895.1 Solirubrobacterales bacterium
CGACCAGGAAGGCGACCAGTGCCGCCACGACGATGATGCCCACGATGGTGATCACGATGCGTCAGTCCTTTCCGGAGGTGCGTGCACGTATAGGTGTCGGCGTGGGCGGCGTGGTCCTGCATGGCGTAGGGACCCCATATGACCGATGAGTCTCGCCCGCCCCGGCGGTCTACACCTCCAACATCCACCACCACCAGGAGGAATCATGGCTTCACAATCCCGGCTCATCTTCGTCAATCTCCCCGTCCAGGACCTCTCCGCCTCGGTGGAGTTCTTCGGGGCGCTCGGCTTTGAGTTCGACGACCGGTTCACCGACCACTCGTGCGCCTGCATGGTCGTCAGCGAGCAGGCCTACGTGATGCTGCTCGTCGAGTCGCGCTTCGCGGACTTCACGACCAGGCCGATCGCCGACCCGCGCGCAAGCACCGAGGCGGTTCTCTGCGTCTCTGCAGAGAGCCGCGAAGCCGTCGACGCCTTTGCGGAGGCAGCCCTGGGCGCAGGGGCCTCAAGTGCCAACGAGCCGATGGATCACGGCTTCATGTACGGGCGCAGCTTCTGCGACCTCGACGGTCACCTCTGGGAGGTCATGTGGATGAGCGCGGAGGCCGTGGAGCAAGGTCCGGCCGCCGCCGCGCAGATCGCCTAACGCTGTGGCTGGTTGGCATCGCGCGCCAGCCAGCGGTCGACGACGAAGCCTCCGAACGGAAGCACGGCGCCCAGGAGCACACCGAGCGTGGCTCGGTTGCTCCAGCGGGCGCGCCGACGAACGGCGAGCGCGATCAGGACGTAGGCGATGAACAGCACGCCGTGGATCGGACCCAGGAGCTGCACGCCTCTCGGCGCATCGTCGTGGTACTTGATGTAGGTCGCCACGAGCAGCGCCAGGAAGCTCGTCGCCTCGAGCAGCGCGACGTAGCGCATCGCCTTGAGGGAGCTCAAAATCGTCTGAGGCGCGTCATGAGGTCTTGCCGAGCAGGCTATAGGACGACACGGAGTCAGCTCGCCACGGAAGCGTGGGCGGGCTCCGCCTCGATCGCGCGAGCGGCGGGATCGGCGGGCTCCTTCGGCGGACCGGTGGGTGCCACCATGTCCCGGCTGCGCACGAGCAGCCAGGCGGCCAAGCTGCCGAGGAGGACGATCACCGCGCCGCCCAGGAGGATTTCGTTGAACCCGCTGACGAAGGCCTGGTCGGCGGCGCTCGCCGCCCGCTCGCGGAGCGCCGGAGGGAGCGACCGCAGCGCACTCTGGGTGGCGCCGGAGGACACGGCGTCGGAAAAGATATGCGGGGCCTGCGGCAGCGACTCGCTGAGCTTCGCCGAGACCCGGCTCTGGAAGATCGCGCCCAGAGCGGCGACGCCCGTGGCGACGCCGACCTGGCGGAAGGTGCTGTTGATCCCCGATGCCATCCCCGCGCGTGCCGGCTCGACGACGCCGAGTGCGACTGAGGCGATCCCCGGGTTGGTCATGCCGACCCCGATGCCGGCCAGCACGAAGCCGGGCAGTAGCCCGGTCCAGCTGTCGCCGACCTCGATCCCGTGCATCAGCACGAGGCCGACCCCCGTCAGGAGCATCCCGGTGCCCATCAGGGCGGCGAACGGCACGCGGTTTGAGAGCCGGGCCGAGAGCGGAGCGACGAAGAACGACAGCAGCGTCAGCGGCAGGAAGCGCACGCCGGCCTCCAGCGGCGAGAGCGCGAGCACGCCCTGGATGTAGAGCGTGAGGTAGAGCAACATCGAGAACATCCCGGCCGAGAGGCAGAAGGCGACGATCGAGACACCGCTGAACGACGGTCGCCGAAAGAGCGACATGTCGAGCATCGCGTTCTTGCGTCGCAGCTCGATCGCCACGAACGCGGCCAGGAGCACTACGCCCCCCGCCAGGCAGGCCACGATGACAGGGCTGCCCCAGCCCTCGGCGTTCCCGCGGATCAGACCGAAGATCAGGCCGAAGAGAGCGGCCGAGAACGTCACGAGCCCGGGCACGTCGATGGGTTGAGGGTCGGTGGCCCGGACGTTGACCAGCTGCGTCTGGGTGATCGCCAGCGCGGCAACGCCGATCGGCACGTTGACGAAGAAGATCCACTCCCAGCCGAGGCCTTCGGTCAGGACGCCGCCCAGGAGCGGGCCGACAGCCACCGCGCCGCCGACGGTCGCGCCCCAGATCCCGACCGCCTTGGCACGCTCGCGGCCCTCGAACTCCTGGGCGATCAGCGCGAGCGAGGTCGCGAACATCGCTGCGGCTCCGATGCCCTGCAGGCCGCGCCCGAGGTTGAGCAGCGTCGGGTCGCCCGAGAGCCCGCAGAGCGCCGAGGCCACGATGAACACCGTGAAGCCGATGCTGAAGACCCGCCGGCGCCCGAGCCGGTCGCCGATCGACCCGAGCACGAGCAGGAAGGACGCCAGCGTGAGGGCGTAGGCGTCGACCACCCACTGGAGGTCGGAGAGGCTCGACCCGAGCGCGCGCTGAATGTCGGGCAGCGCGACGTTCACGATGGTCACATCGAGCAGGAGCATGAAGGTGGCCACGCAAACGGCCAGCAACGTCCACCACTTTCGGTCCATCTGGGGTACCCTGCCTTTACATCGAAGACCTGATCATCAGTACTACTGATGGTCGGATCACTCTAGCGGAGTGTCATCCCGCATGTCCACCGAGCCAATCCTCAGCGACGATCCCGTGCAGACCCTGCTCGCGGAACGCGTCGGCTATCTGTTCTCGAAGCTGCACCACCGCTGGGCCAACGAGTCGATGACGGTCCTGCGCGAGGCTGGACTCGGCTTGTCCGGGCTCCACCTCGCGGCGCTCACGGTGGTTGACTCGGCTGCCCCCATGTCCCAGCAGGCGCTGGGCGAGTACCTGAAGAAGGACCGGACGTCGATGGTGGCGATCGTCGACGAGCTCGAGCAGGAAGGGCTCGTCGAGCGCGGGCGCAACGCCGCCGATCGCCGGGCTTACGCGCTCGAGGTGACCGCCAAGGGCCGGCGCTGGCTCGCCCGGGCCCGCCCGCTACTCGGCGCGGCGGAGGAGCGCTTGCTCTCCGCGCTTGACCCGAGCGAGCGCGAGGTCCTCGTGGGCCTGCTCCAGCGGGTGCTGCTCAGCGCGCCGCCGGAGTGAGGCCCGCAAACGGACCCGTGCTGCACCCGAGTTCCGCAGCTCGTCGGGCGTGATATATCCCGGGAACGGCTTGTGAGCAGGGGTTTGGCGTGTCGAACTGGCGTTCGGCGTGTATCTATGGGGTTGGCGGGCCTTGGGGGGCGGTCAGGCGTGCTGCGGGGTGGCGCGCTCGGGGGCCCCGAGCGCCAGGAACAGCGGCGGCTCGGGGGCGCCGAGGGCGCGCAGGATGTCGCGCTGGGCGCGGGTGAGCTCGGTGCGCTGTTGGCTGGTCCCGGCGGGGCCGGTGAAGGTGCCCAGGTGCATGCGCTGGAGCTCGTCGCGGAGGTTGCGCCAGGTCTGCTGGGTCTGGGTCTCGGCGAGGCCGATCAGCAGCAGCGCCAGCCAGCAGAGGATGACGTGGGCGCGGATGCGGTCTTCTTTGCGGTGGCGGACGGGGCGCAGGTCAAGTGTCGTCTTCATGTCACGCCAGCCGCGCTCGATCTCCAAGAGCTGCTTATAGCCCAGCGCGATGTCCTCGGCGCTCAGCGAGTCGCTGGCGTTGATCGCCTCGGTGAGCTGGGCGAGCAGCGCCTCGCGGATCTGCTTGTCGCGGGCGGCCTCGTCGGGGTTGTGGCAGACAACGAAGCGGTCGCGCATCGTGCCCTCGTCGATCACGACCTCCTTGACTGACAGGTTGCCCGCGACGTGGTGATAGCGGCCCTGGCGGGCGAGCGCCGCGGCGGCTTCCTCGCTGTTGCCGCGCAGCTTCTCGCCGAGGATGTAGTGCCCGCCTGAGCGCTGCAGGTAGCGGCGGTTCTCTGCCGACTGAAAGCCGCGGTCAGCGACCCACACCACCCGCGAGAGCTTCCACGCGCGCAGGTCGTCCTTGACCTGGCGGATCAGCTCCTGGTCTGAGGTGTTGCCCGGCCAGCACCACACCCGGATCGGGATCCCGGTCCGGGTGACCGCCATCCCGATCACCACCTGGGGCAGATCGGACCGGTGGTCCTTGGACTTCCCATAGGTGCGAAACCCCGCCAGCCGCTTGCCGTCCTTGCCCTCGACCGTCTCGCCCTCATCGCGCTCAAAGTACGTCGAGGTCGTGTCAAAGAACAGCAGGTAGACCTCGAGGTTGAGCAGGTCGGCGGTCTGAAAGTAGACCGCCTCGGCCAGCTCGTCTGAAACCTCCAGCAGCCAGTCCATCGCGCGGTAGCAAGCATCCTCGTCAAGCTCAGCCAGCCCGTCGATCCACGCCCGCTCGCACACCCACTTGCTCGCCGCCAGCTTCGAGAGCGGCTCAAGCGCCCGGTTAGCGACCATCGCGAAGATCACCTGCTCCGCGCGAGCGTCGAGCCGGCGGCCCTCAAGCAGCCGCAGCAGCGTGCCTGGCTCGGTCAAAGAAACGGCTTAACGAACTTCGTAGGCTTGGTCGCGTACATTCTCGACACCCAACAAAGGAGATGGCACCGTGCCGCGGAAGGGCGACCCCGACAACAAGGTCCGCGACGGGATGTGGGTCGATGATGAGCGCAAGAGCATCATCGAACGAAACGACGATGGCTCGACGACGTTCCATCGCCACTACGGTGGCGAGTGGCACAGCTTCACAAGCGAGGCAGCCGAGCGCGACGCTAACAACGAGGAGTAGCCGTTTGGGACTTGTCGAGCGCGTCCGCGCGTCGCGGGCTGAGAAGCGCAGGGCGAAGCAGGCGGCGTGTCGCCACGATTGGGACTACGACAATAACGGATTGCGGTGCACGCGATGCGAGGCAAGGCAGCGTCCGGGTTGGAGCGAAACCGTCTTCATCGACTGCCGCGAGCGCGAGCTCGTTCTCGCGTCGATGCATAGCCCGCCTCCACACTACGCGGTTTTCGACCCAAGATTCACTCTTGAGCAACAGCTCGCGGAGATGTTCAGTGCGGACGACCCCTCGGCGAGGAACACGATTTGTTGACCGACACGTCTCCCCCGACCACAGCTCCGGAGGGGGACAAAGGGCTCCACGCTCAGACAAACGTCCACGATAACAGGGCATAACAAGACGGAACGCCGCGGTCCGACGCAGCCCAGTTCTCATTTCTCGGTACCCGGGGCGTTAACAGCGTGAACCACCTGCCCAAGCCGAGCTGGTGAGCCTCGCTGTGTCGTTGCGGGTGCGTACTGACCACAACGACCAGGAGGCCTTGTCTTGGTGGGGCTCTTGCGGGCTGACGCGGCTCCGGAGCGCCGAGGACCCACTCACCGGCGGCCGTCGAGCGAAGCGGTGTGACCGGTGCGACTACCCGCAGCCCGTGTTGCTCCCGCAGCTCGAGCACGTGTAGCATGAGCCGGTGCGCTGCATCATGCCTCCGCACTGCGCGCACGCGGGGCCGAGATCGAGACCCTGCATGGCCGCGGGCTGAACAGGCGGCGTGTCGGTGATCGCCGACGCAGCCGGCTTGGCACCGCCGTTGCCTCCATTGCCGCCATTTGTCGGGGTGGCGTCCGGGCCCGCGGTGTCGCTGCGGCCGCCCAGCGCGCTCTCCTGCGCCATCTTGCGCGCGCGGACCTCCGGCGTGAGGATCCCCAGCTCCTCCTGGCAGTCGGTGTCGAGGAAGCGCGAGGCCAGCCAGCGCATGATGTAGTCGGGCATCGACTTGGCGAACGGGATCTCCGGGTTCTGGGTGATCCCCTCGGGCTCGAAGCGCATGTAGCTGAACTTCTGCACGAGCGTCTCTAGCGGCACGCCGTACTGCAGCGCGATCGAGATCGAGGTCGCGAAGGCGTTCATCATGCCCCGCAGCGTCGAGCCCTCCTTGCCGATGTCGGTGAGGAAGATCTCGCCCATCGTGCCGTCCTCGTACATGCCGGCCGTGATGTAGCCCTCGTGCCCGGCGATCGAGAACTTGTGGGTGATCGACTGGCGCTCGCGGGGCATGCGCCGGCGCTGGGGCCGGTACTCCTGCGGAGCGTCGCCCTCGGGCTTGGCCTCCGAGCCGTCGGTCTCCTGCGCGTCCGTGCGCAGCGCCTGGGCGGTCTTCGACCCGTCGCGGTAGATCGCGAGCGCCTTGAGCCCGAGCTTCCAGCCCTGCATGTAGGTGTCTGCGATGTCCTCGACCGTGGCCTCGGCCGGCAGGTTGACGGTGTTGTGGTTGACGATCCCGTTGGCGACAAACGCGTGCGTTTCCGGCACCGAGACGTCGTAGACCTCGCGCGAACCCGCGTCGGTGACCGAGCTGACGGGGCTGAAGTGGAGGTTGCGGTCGATCACCTCGTTGATCCAGCCGGGCAGCTCAACGCCAGGCACTTCGGCGAGACGGGCCACCGACTCGCGACTCACCTGCTTCGTCCGTGGATCGACGAGATGCCGGTGGACCGGCCGGATGCTGGTTCCGGCGCCGGCACGCCCGCTTTGACCCGCCGGAACCAGGTCGTAGAGATCGCGACCGCTGATTCCCGGGATGACATCGGCGGTGCTCTGAGCGAACGTTCGCTCAGCCACCGCCGCTGCTCGCTGCGCCTTGTGGGGCTCTACGAGCTCGATCATCGCGAGGAGGCGCTGAGTCTCCCGGCCGCCCGTGTAGACCTCGTCGAAGTCCTTGCCGTAGGTGGGGTTGTGCTTTGTGACGCGCCCGTGAACGACGCCAAGATTGGTGAGTACCGCCTGCAGGTCGTCGAGCAGCGGGGGCGAGTCAAGGCAGATTGCCCACTTCGCCATGGCGGCGTTGGTGACATAGGCGTCCAGGCACAGGCCCTCGATGAAGCGAAGGACCAAGCTCCGGGGCGAGCGCAGGATCGCGTTCGGAATGCGCTTCTTCGATGCGCGGTCCCCGCAACCGAGGTAGTCCAGGAACTCGACCAGCCGCTTGGATGACAGCTCGACGGAAGGGCATTTGTCCTGGCACCGCACGACCTTCGGCTTGAAGCCGAAGAGAGACTCGCCGATTCTGACGAGCCTCTCGATGACAGACTCGTCGGCATTGGCGATTCTCACCGTGTAAGTACCGCGAGAGACGTGACCCTCAGCGGCGTACGCGCCCAGGAAGAAGGCCAGGTCATCGTTCATCTCGACTGGCAGCGTTATCGCCTTCTGGCTTCCGTAGACCGAAGACGGCACGAAATCGCCGAAGGACGCTGGTGTGGACGACCACAGATCGCTCCCATACTGGGTCGCCACGTAGTCACCAGGCTCGAGCTCGTCCAGCCGGCGCCACTCGAGTCCCTGCTCGCCACACACGAGCAGCGGATGGTTCTCCGTGCCCACGACCCGGTGCCCCGAGCGAAGCCTTACCTCGCGCACCGCGCGGTGCCCTCCGTAGTAGAAAGCGTCGGTATCACGAGTCCCGTCGAGCGAAGCCACCTGAAGGCGCATGTCGCGGAACGAGTCGGGTCGTTCGCCGTTGTGCAGCGAGCCGATTCGCACCAACCCTCGCTCGCTTGTCACGAGCGTGTCGCCGATGACGCACTTTGAGATGGCGCCCGAGACGAACGGCTGGGCTGCGGCCATCATCTTCACGTGGCCCACGTGCGAGATCGCCCGCTCGCCGACCGCGACGTCGAACACCGGCAGGTGCTTGTCCTTGAGCGCCGGGGCTCCGACGATCGTGGCCTTCTCGTCGACGTGCGCGACGATCTGGTCGATCTCCGCCGGCGCGTAGCCGAGCGTCCCGAGCGCCTTGGGAACGGTCTGGTTGACCATCGTCATCCGGCCACCGCCCACCAGCTCCTTGAACTTGACAAGCGAGAAGTCCGGCTCGATGCCGGTGGTGTCGCAGTCGAGGAGGAAGGAAATAGTGCCGGTCGGCGCGATGACCACGGACTGCGCGTTGCGGTAGCCGTGAGCCTCTCCGAGATCCAACGCCTCATCCCACGCGCGTCGGGCGGCGCTGAGCAGCCGCTCCTCGGTGCGCGACGGGTCGATTCCATCCGTCGCCGCCCGGTGCTTGCGCATGACGCGCAGGTGCGGATCGCGGTTCTCGGCAAAGCGCGCGTACGGACCCATCGCCGCAGCGACCTCGGCTGACCTGCGGTAGGCGCGGCCGGTCATGAGCGCCGTGATCGCCCCGGCCATAGCGCGTCCCTCGTCGGAGTCGTAGGGCAGCCCGTTCGACATCAGCAGCGCGCCCAGGTTCGCGTAGCCCATGCCGAGCTGGCGGAAGTCGCGGGCGTTCTTGCCGATCATCTCCGTCGGATAGCTCGAGGGGCCGACGACGATCTCCTGCGCCAGGATCACCACGTCGACCACGTGCTCGAATGCCTCGACGTCGAAGCTGCCGTCCTCGCGGCGGAACTTCATGAGGTTGAGGGAGGCGAGGTTGCACGCGGAGTCGTCGACATGCAGATATTCGCTGCAGGGGTTAGACGTCGAGATCCGGCCCGAGTTGGGGCAGGTGTGCCAGTCGTTGATCGTCGTGTCGTACTGGACGCCCGGGTCGGCGCACTTCCAGGCCGCCTCTGCGATCTGTCCGAGCACGTCGCGGGCCCGGTAGGTGTCGATCGGCTCGCCGGTAGTCCGCGCGGTGGTCTGCCACTCCTCGTCGCGTTCCGCGCGCTCCATGAACTCGTCCGTCAGGCGAACCGTGTTGTTCGCATTCTGGTACTGGATCGACGTGAAGCCCTCGCCGTCGATCGACATGTCGAAGCCGGCGTCGCGCAGCGCTGCGGCCTTCTCCTCCTCGCGGGCCTTGCACCAGATGAAGTCGAGGATGTCCGGGTGGTCGACGTCGAGGACGACCATCTTGGCCGCCCTCCTGGTCTTGCCGCCGGACTTGATCGTGCCGGCCCAGCTGTCGGCGCCGCGCATGAAGGAGACTGGACCGCTGGCATAGCCGCCCTTCGAGAGCTGCTCCTTGGAGCTGCGGATCTTCGAGAGGTTGATGCCCGAGCCCGAGCCCCCACGGAAGATCAGTCCCTCCTTCGTGTTCCAGGAGAGGATCGACTCGAGCGAGTCCTCGACGGAGAGCAGGAAGCACGCGGAGCACTGAGGACTCTCCTCGAAGCCCACGTTGAACCACACCGGCGAGTTGAACGCCGCCATCTGGTGGACCAGGATGTGGATGAGCTCGGCCTCGAAGGTGTCGGCGTCGTCATCCGTCGCGAAGTAGCCGCGATCGCGACCCCAGCCGGCGATCGTGCCCGCCACGCG
>JBBSIW010000074.1:0-9125 GCA_038231895.1 Solirubrobacterales bacterium
CACTTCATGGCGCACTCGGGCGTGGGCTATACGCGCCCGCGAGTGCTGCCCGAGGACGACGACCTCGACCGCGCCGCCGAGATCCTCAACGCCGGAGAGCGCGTGGCCATGCTGGTCGGCCAGGGAGCGCTCGGCGCCACGACAGAGGTGGCCGAGGTCGCCGACCTGCCCGGGGGCGGCGTGGCCGACTTGTGGCGTGAGCAGGAGTCGCGGGCCATGGTCGACGCCGACCCGCTCAACCCCCACCTGGTCTTCTAGGAGCTCTCCCCCCGCCTTCCCGACGATGCCTGCTCGCGGCCGACTCCGGCTCGAGCACCAACTGGTTCGCGCGCGACCTCAAGCTGCGCCCGGGGATGATGGCCTCGGTCTCGAGCACGCTGGCCTCCGTGGGTTGCGCAGTCCCCTACGCGATTGCCGCGAAGTTCGCGCACCCCGACCGACCGGTCATCGCGATCGAAGGCGATGGCGCGATGCAGATGAACGGCACCGCCGAGCTGATCACCGTGGCCAAGTACTGGCAACCGAGGAGCTGCCGGACTTTCCCTACGCCCGGTACGCGGAGCTGATCGGGCTCAAGGGGGTCCGCGTCGACGCGCCCGATCAGGCTTCGGCATGGGAAGAGGCGCTCGCCGCGGAGCGCCCGATCGTCTATGAGGCCGTCACCGACCCCAATGTGCCGCCCCTCCCGCCCCACATCAAGCTCGAGCAGGCTCGAGCGCTCGGGGCGGCGCTGCGAGCCGGCGATCCAGATGCGCGCTCGGTCCTGCGGGAGAGCGTGCGTCAGAAGCTCGCCGGTTTCGTCAAACGCGACTGAGCCCACCTGGGTCGGTGGGGCGCGACTACGACGAGGAGGTCGAGGCCGGCCCGCCGCTCGGCGCCCGGAACCCCACCGCCTTGTGAGTGCCGTCGCAGAACGGCTTGATGGCCGACCGGCCACATCGGCACAGCGCCACCGTCTTTCGCCGGCAGTCGATCTCGGTCCCGTCCTGATCCACGAGCTGGAAGGGTCCGCGGACGAGCAGCGGTCCGTCGCGGTAGGGCGTGATTCGGGAGGGCTCGCTCTGGGGCACGCAGACCGGCCTACTGCGAGGGCACGTCGCGGGGGGCCAGTGGGCGGACCGCCGGTCCCTGGAGGACTTGGCCGTCGATGCCGAAGCGCGAGCCGTGGCACGGGCAGTCCCAGCTGCGCTCGGCCGAGTTCCAGCTGACGATGCAGCCGAGATGCGTGCAGCGAGCCGAGACGGCGTGCGTCGTGCCGTCCTCGTCCTTGGCCACGGCCACCTGCTGGGCGCCTTGCGAGACCACCCGGCCATCGGCGGCCGCGACGTCGGCGGCCGCCGACGAGCGGTTGCGCAGGCGATCGCCCACGAAGCGCCAGGCCACATTCGCGTTCTCGCTGGCGAGCTCCTTGAGGCTGGACGGCGGCCCCAGGCGCGCGGGGGTGTAGACCTCGCGCCAGCGGTTGGGGCGCCCGAGCACGCAGTCGCGCAGCAGCTCAGCCGCATGGGCGGCCTGGGCGAGCCCCCACTTCTTGTAGCCCGTCGCGGTGTAGATCCGCTCGGAGAACGGCCACAACCGTCCGACGTAGGGCAGGCCGTCGACCGGGATGTTGTCCTGGGTGGACCAGCGGTATCTCACGGCGCCGACCGGGAAGCGCTCCCGGGCGTAGGCCTCGAGGCGCTCGTAGCGGGCACGGGTATCGCCGCCCTGGCCGACCTTGTGGCCCTCACCGCCAACCAGGAGCAGTTCGCCGCCGTCCACCGGATGAGCCCGGATCGAGCGGGTGGGAGAGTCGGCGCTGATGAACATGCCCTCAGGGGCATCGCCTTCGAGCGCGACGGCGATCGAGTAGGAGCGCTCGGGGTGCATGCGCGCGAAGAACAGGCCCCGGTCGGGGAACGGCATGTGGGTGGCGATGACCACGTGCTCGGCTCGGATCGTGGCGCTCTCCGTCCGCACCTGGCACGGCGTGCCCTGGTCGAGCCCGGTCGCGCGGGTTTGGGCGTAGACCGGAAGGTCGTGCGCGGAGCACCAGTCGACCACGCCGGCGAGGAAGCGCATGGGATGAAACTCGGCCTGGTCGCGGAAGCGCACGGCGCCGGCGACCGGAAACGGCAGGGGGACCGTGGGAGCGAGCTCCGCCGGCAGCCCAGCGGCCTGCGCCGCCTCGACCTCGGCCTCGATCCGTCCCAGCTCGTCCGGCGACTCGGTGTAGGTGTAGTTGTCGCGGCGGCGGAAGTCGCACTCGATGGCGAGCTCGTCGACCAGTGCGGCGATGGCGGCGAGCCCCGCCTCGTTGGCCTCTCCGTGCAGCCGGGCCTTCTCCGCGCCTTGGCTCGATGCCAGATCTGCGTAGCTCAGGCTGTGCAGCGAGCTCAGCTTCGCCGTGGTGTAGCCGGTGGCCCCGCTGCCCACCTGCCGTGCCTCGATGACCGCGACGTCGGAGCCGGCCCGCTTCAACGCCAAAGCCGTCAGAAGGCCCGTAATGCCCCCGCCGACGACGAGCACCTCGACGTCGAGGTCACGCTCCAAGCGGGGTAGGGCGGGAGCCGGAGCTGTGGCGGTCCACAGGGACTCCCCCCGCGGATCGCCTGCTTGCTGGCGGTTGCCATATTCGCCCAGGACCACCCACCATGCCTACCCTGTGGCGCCTGCGCCTAAGCAAGGTGCGGTCCCCTAGAGTCGATCTCCGCGTCCGGATAGCATCACCGTGCATGGCCCCGGGCTCGGATGCCACCGGGGTCGAAGACGACGTCGCGTGGCCCGCCCTGCCCGCCTCGCTCGCAATCGCCGATGGACAGGTCCACGTCGTGCGTGCATGCGTCCAGGCCGCGTCGGCGCCGGCGTTCGCCTCGGCGCTGCGGAGTGACGAGCGCGCGCGCGCCGCGCGGTTTCGCCGACCGGCGTCTCGTGCGCGCTTCGTCGCTGGGCGCGTCGTGCTGCGCGAGCTGTTGGGCCGCTGCGTACAGCGGGCGGCTTCCGATCGACCACTCGCCTCCTCGCCCGCCGGCAAGCCGCACCTCCTCGCGGGTCCAAGCTTCAGCATCTCGCACTCGGGCAACGTGGTGTTGGTGGCGCTGGCGCGCGCGGACGTCGGCGTCGACGTGGAGGCGCCGCGACCCCTCCGGGATCCCGTTGCCCTGGCTCGGCGGTGGCTTGACCCGCCGGCCGCTGAGGACCTGGCGGGCATGGACCCGGGTGCCAGGCCGGCCGCGTTCCTGGCGCTGTGGACGCGTCACGAAGCCGTGCTCAAGTGCCGCGGCGTCGGACTCGCCGGCTCCCCCAGCCAGTCCGACGGCCTCACCGTCCGCTCCCTGACGCTTCCCAATTCCTACACGGGGGCCATCGCCGCGCCGGCGCCGTTTGCGCTCTGGCAATGGACCTGGCCGCCTGACGCTCCCGCGGAGCCCGATCCGCCGGCATAGCGGGAAGGCCACGGATGGCCGGGATGTTGAGGTTGGACCGCCAATCTGCCGATAGGCGTGGTGCAGGCGTGCGCTGCGCGTCGTCATAGACCCCGCCCTCCAGGACCCACATGGCTCAGATCACATCCCCCGGCATCGATGCGCCGAGCCCCGCGGCGTCTCGGCCAACGCGGACGCGGCCCGGCCCGCTGATCGGGGAGATCATCGTCGAGCTGGGCTTTGCCACCGCGGAGCAGGTCGACGCCGCGGTGGAGGTGGCGCGCGAGACCCTGCGGCCCACTGGCAAGGTGCTCGTGGCCGAAGGCGTCATCCGCCCCGATCAGCTCGCCCAGGCCGTCGCGCGCCGCTTCGGCATGGATCACGTCGATCCCAGCACCTATCCGGTTGACATGGCGGCGGCCAACCTGGTGACGCCCGCGGCGGCGAAGCGCCTCAATGCCGTCCCCATCGGGTTCGTGGACAAGTCGACCCTGCTCGTCGCGACGGCGGACCCCGCCAACGTGTTGGCCGTCGACGACATCGCGATGCTCACCGGCTACAGCATCCGGCCGGCCGTTGCCGCCCAGGAGGACATCGCGGCATTGATCACACGGCTCAACCGGCTTGGGGATGCGGTGCAGGAGGTGGTCCAGGAGGAGGACGAGCCCGTTGCCAACGAGATCACCGACCTGCGTGAGTCGGCGGAGGACGCGCCGATCATCAAGCTCGTGCACTCGTTGATCGCCCAAGCCGTCGACCAGGGCGCCTCGGACATCCACTTCGAGCCCGACGAGGGTGAGCTGCAGGTGCGGTTCCGCGTCGACGGCGTGCTGCTCGACACCGCCAACGTGCCCAGGCGAATCGCGGCCGGCGTCGTGTCCAGGCTCAAGGTGATGGCCGACCTGGACATCGCCCAGCGCCGCATGCCCCAGGACGGGCGCATGGGCCTGGCCGTGGACGACCGCCAGGTCGACCTGCGCGTCGTGACCCTTCCACTGGTCCACGGCGAGTCGGTCGTGCTGCGCATCCTCGATCAGGGCTCGGTGCCGATGGGCCTGGACCAACTCGGCCTGCGCGAGGATGAGCGCCTGCGCGTCGAGGCGGCGCTGCGCCTGTCGCACGGGGCGGTGCTGGCCACGGGACCCACCGGGTCGGGCAAGTCCACCTCGCTGTACGCCTCGCTGATGGCGATTCGCACGCGCGAGAAGAGCATCCTCACCATCGAGGATCCGGTGGAGTACCAGGTGAGCGGGATCAAGCAGGTGCAGGTCAACGAGCGGGCGGGCCTGACCTTCGCCACCGGGCTGCGCTCGATGATGCGAGCCGACCCCGACGTGATCATGGTGGGCGAGATCCGCGACCGCGACAGCGCGGTGATCGGCATCGAGGCGGCACTCACGGGCCACCTCGTGCTCTCCTCGCTGCATACCAACGACGCGCCCTCCACTGTCACCCGTCTGATCGAGATGGGCATCGAGCCGTTCCTGGTCGCCTCATCGATCGAGTGCGTCATCGCCCAGCGCCTTGCCCGCCGGCTGTGTCGGTACTGCCGGCGTGCCACGAAGCTGCCGGCCGCCGTGTTCGGCCCGGGGGGCGATGACGAGATCGAGGTCTTCGAGCCCGGGGGCTGCTCGCACTGCACGGGCACGGGCTACAAAGGGCGGATGGGCCTGTTCGAGGTGATGACGCTCACCGAGGAGCTTCGCTCGCTGGTGGTCGAGCGCGCGTCGGCTGACCAGATCGCACGCCTCGCGGTGACCCAGGGCATGCGCAGGCTACGCGACGACGGCCTCGCCAAGGTAAAGGCGGGAGAGACGTCGATCGCCGAGGTCGCCCGCGTCACCGGCAGCTGAGCGCAGGCTCTACATTGCTCGTGATGCAACGCCGCGAGCACCGCGTGGTCCTCCAGACCGAGCGCCACCGCATCACAGGCGCCGTCACGATGCCCATGGACGGCTTTCGCAGCCGCCTGTCGGACTTTCTCAACCATGTGGAGCGCGACTTCGTCGCCCTCACCGATGCCGTCGTCGAGTCACTCGACGAGAGTGTGGAGCCCGCGCGCCGGGACTTCGTCGTCGTGGGACGCGCGCACATCGTCCTCGCCATGCCCGAGGCGCCCGACGGTGGCGAGGAGCCCATCGACCCGTCGAGCTGACCGCGAGTCGCCATGCCACGACGGCTCGGGCTCGCGGATCAGTAGCGCCGGTCGCGACCGAGCAGCTCGGCCATCTCGGCTTCGAACTCGTCGAGCTCGATCTCCCCTCGCGCGTAGCGCTCGCGCAGCACGCTCTCGGGCGAGAGCGTCGCATAGTCGCCGCCGACCAGCGGTGCCTT
Source organism: Solirubrobacterales bacterium (assembly GCA_038231895.1). Lineage (GTDB taxonomy): Bacteria > Actinomycetota > Thermoleophilia > Solirubrobacterales > Solirubrobacteraceae > JALYZC01. Next base: position 5,739 of record JBBSIW010000074.1, read on the forward strand.
GAGATGCCGCGCGCCCTCGCCCGGCTGCTCGACCTCGTCGAGCTTCCAGTTCTCTTCCCATCCGAAGGTCCAGAACTCGCTGTGGCGGATCTTCTCGTTGGCCCGGCCGGCCACCACCGCGCGCGAGCCGGCGTCGAGGATCGTCTCGACCAGGGAGATTTCGAGCAGCACGGTGACCGACGGCGCCGCTTCGTCGTAGCGGATGAAGTCGAGGTCCTCGATCAGCGGGTTCTCGAGCTGGTGGACCCGGTGCTGGGAGACCAGACCATCGATGCGCAGCCGCTGGCGCTCCATCAGGCTCGCGCTGACGTAGGGCTCGGCGATGCAGGGGTCGCGCTCGATCCACGAGCGCTGAACCGCGAAGAAGACGTCGCGGACGCGCCGGCGCACGCGCTCGGTCGACCACTTGGCGTCGAGCTGGGCGAGCGCGTCCAGACGCTCACCCACCTGCTCGCCGCGCTCCTCCGCGTCGCCTTCGCCGCCGCCGAGGAGCCGACCCAGCAGGCCCACGGCTACCTCGGCCCGCCGTTTGGCTCGTCGATGCGCGGCCCCTCGTCCTGGTTGACGAGGTCGGACGTCAGGTGGTAGGAGGCCTCCTCGCCCTGCTGAATCTCGTCGAGGACCCATCCCTGCCGGGGATCACGCGAGAACGACCAGTACTGCTCGAACTCGGTCGCGCTCTGCTTGTTTCCGTTGACCATCGCCCCCGTCCCGGTGTCCTCCACCCAGTCTCTGGCCGAGCAGCGGACGTAGGCCACGAAGCGATCCTCGTTGTCGTCGGTGACGTTGTAGACGCGCACGATCTGGACGTCGTGGAGCTCGAGGTCGGCGATCCGGTTCACGCGGTGCTGCTTCTCGAGCCCCTCGAGCTGAAGACGGTGGCGCTCGTAGAGCGCGGTCGACACGAACGGCCGCGACTCGCTGACGTCGCGGTGCTCCCACGAGAGCTGGACCGGGAAGAAGGCGTCGCGCACCCGCTGCTTGAGCTCCGCCGGGTCCCAGTAGCCGTCGTCGAGGTTCGCGGCTCCGGCCGCCTGCTCGGCCTGCTGGGAGCGCCGCCGCAGGAGCTTGCCCGCCCGCTGCTTTGCCCCCGTGCGCCAGGCGGGCACCATGGCGATGATCAGCCACGGACCTACCACCACCGCGAGGATGAGGATGACGCCCCAGGCGGGGAGGCTCCCGCCGCCGCTGGCGCCACCGCCACCGAAGTGGCTCCCGCTCGAGGAGCCGCCTCCGAACGAGCCACCGCCGCCGCCACCACCGCCACCGCCACCGCCGCCGCCGCCCGTCGCTCCTCCGGCGAGCGCCCAGGCGGAGGCGGGCAGGGCGCATAGCGCAAGCATGAGCAGGACGCCAAGGCGCAGGCAGACGTCGACGTGGCGATGAAGGTGACGGGGCATGTGGGTCCTCCTTTCAGGAACTCGGCCGAGCATTGTTGTCGATCTCAACCAAGGGGCACGAGCTCCTTCTCATCGCCGCGGAGCCCAGGCTGCATGATGGCAAGCAGCTTCTCGGCCTCGCGCTCCCACGTGAAATCGAGCGCCGCCGCGCGCGCTGCCTCGCGGAGGCGTTGATTGCGCACCGGATCGTCCAGGACCCAGCCGATGGCCCGCGCGATGTCAGCCGGTTCGTCGGGACGGCAGAGGGCACCGAGCGGGCCCTCGCCCACCACGCGACGGATCTCTGGGAAGTCGCTGGCCACGACCGGCAGCCCGGCGGCGATGTAGTCGAAGAGCTTGTTGGGCAGCGACAGGTAGTAGGAGAGCGAGACGTTCTGGATGGGCGCGACGCCGACGTCGGCGCCCCGGGCCCACGGGATGACCTCGGCAGCCGAGACCGGCGGCGCGAACAGGGTCCTGTCCTGCGCGCCGACGCTGCGCGCGACCTCGCGCAGGCCCTCGACGTAGCCGGGGTGCCCCGGGCCCATGAGCACGAGCACGACGCCATCCAGCACGGCCGTGCCGCGAACGAGCGGCTCGAGCCCACGCCCACGCTGGAGACCCCCGAGGTAGAGCACGACCCGCGCGGCGCGGTCGATGCCCAGCCGCTCACGCAGCGGCGAGGGACCGCCGACATGCGTGGGTCGGCTGGGCAGGTTGCGAACCACCACCGGCCGCGAGATGCCATAGCGCGCGACCAACTCCTCGGCGATCGACTCGCTGACCGTGATCACCGCGTCGGCGCGGCCGATCAGGCGGCGCTCGATGGCCCGCCAGGCGAAGCGCCCGCCGCGGCTGGCCGTCGCACGCTCGGCGAAGAGCTCGTGTGAGTCATAGACCACGCGAGCGTGGCCGGGCCGCGCCGCGTGCACAGCCGCCGGGAGCGTCTCGAGGTCATGGGCGAGGTAGATCTCGGCGCCGTGCGTGCGCGCGGCTGCAGTGGCCAGGCGTAGATAACGCCCGTGCTCGAGGAGCAGATGCAGCCGCAGGGCCGCGCGCCCGAGGGCCGCACGGACGCCGGGGGCGGGCCGGTCCAGCGGCGCCGCGACCCTGCCGATCTGGCTCTCGCGGCCGCTCCGCGAGAGCAGGCGGCGCAGGAGCCGCGAAGGCGCGGGGTCCGACGCGAGGCGCACCACGGTGAACCCGTCGCGTCGTTCGAAGTCCGGGCTCGCGGCGTCCTGCACGGCGAGCACGCGCACGTCATAGCCGGCCTCGGTCAGCGTCCTGGCCTCCTTGAGCACGCGCGTGTCGTGGGTGAACGGGTTGTGCAGGAACATGCACACCCGCGTTCGTGTCATCGGGCGGCCGCGCGGGGGCACAGTCGCCGCCGCGCCTTGGTCAGCGCCCGGCCGTACTCCCGCACGTCTGCGCGCGTCGGCAGGAACAGCTCGCGCAGCGGCAGGCGAACGACCCGCAGGAAGAAGAGCAGGCTGATCGCGCCGGTCAGGGCGTAGGAGATCGTCGAGCCGATCGCAGCGCCGGTGGCGCCGTAGGCGGGGATGAGCAGCAGGTACAGCGCCGCGGTCACAGGCATGTCGATCAGCCGCCCGTAGAGCGAGTAGATGGGATGCCCCCGGCCCGAGGTCACGGCCACCAGCACCCGAGCCATACCGAGCGCCAATGTTCCCGGGATCAGGATCAGGCCCAGCTGCACCGTGCGCTCGAACCTCGGCCCGTAGAGCAGCGGCACCACCACCACGAGCACGACCGCCAGCACGACCGCCGTGGGCGCCAGCAGCAGCACGGAATGCCGCGTGCCGCGCGCGGCCGCGAGCTCCACCTGGGTGCGGCCCCCGCTCGTCGGCGCGTCCTCGCTCTCGAGCCGAGCCGTGCGAGGAAAGAGGACGGTCTGCAGCGCGGAGGGCAGGATCCACGCGAATCCCGTGACGGTCAGCGCGACCGAGTAGACGCCGACGTCGGCGCGCAGCGCGAACGCGTTGAGGACGAG
>JBBSIW010000075.1:0-9100 GCA_038231895.1 Solirubrobacterales bacterium
CCCTGGAGGAGAACGGACTCGTCGTTCGAGAGGAGATCGCGGAGTCCACCGCGCGGCTGATCGCCAACCCCGTCGCCCACAAGCTCAAGGCGAACGAGATCGACGAGGTGGTGGAGCGGCTTCGTGCGGGTTGAGCGCGGGGCGCTGGGAAACCGCCCCGCGGACGCGGCGACCGTGCTGCGGCGTTCGACGAACGCCGGGCCTGAGCTCGAGGCCGTCGTGCGCGACATCGTCGCCCAGGTGCGTGATGGCGGCGATGTCGCCGTCCGTGAGCTCCTGCGCCGCTTCGACCCCTCGGCGCAGCACGCCGCGATACGCGTGCCCGAGGCGGACATCGCCCTCGCGTTGCAGGCCGCCGACCCGGAGCTTCGCGACGCTCTCGCGCTCGCTGCCGCCAACGTCCGCGATGTTGCGCAAGCCGGCGTGGACGGCGACCGCGAGGTCCGCCTCGGCCAGAACCAGCGGGTGCTGCTGCGCGAGCTGCCGGTGCGCCGCGCCGCGGTGTACGTGCCCGGCGGCCGTGCGCCGTATCCGAGCACGGTCCTCATGGGGGCGGTGAGCGCGCGCGTCGCCGGGGTGCAAGAGGTCGCGGTGTGCGCACCGCCCGCCCCCGACGGGCGCCCGCATACTGCCATCCTCGCCGCCTGCGCGCTGACCGGGGTGCAGGAGGTCCTGTGCCTTGGCGGCGCCCAGGCCATCGCCGCGCTCGCCCACGGAACCGAGGCGATCGCAGCGGTCGACGTGATCGTCGGCCCGGGCAACGCCTACGTCCAGGAGGCCAAGCGCCAGCTGTCGGGAACCGTGGGCATCGACAGCCTGGCGGGCCCCAGCGAGCTGCTCGTGCTGTTGGACTCCGGCATCGATGTCCGCCCGATCGCCCTCGACCTCCTCGCCCAAGCCGAGCACGGCGATGACAGCCCCGTGGTGGCCGTCTCCCCGTTCGGCGAAACACTGGATGCGCTCGCCGTCGAGCTGAGTGAGGTCGCAGACGACCAACCTCCCTCCGCCGCGGTCTGCCACCTCCTCCACAGCACGGACTTCGACGCGGCGCTCGCCTTCTCCCAGGCCTTCGCCCCCGAGCACCTCCAGCTCGTGGGCCCCGGGGCCGAGGCGCTGGCTCCGCGCGTCACCACCGCGGGATGCCTGTTCGTTGGCGCCGCTGCCGCCACGGCGTTCGGCGACTACGTCGCCGGATCGAACCACGTGCTCCCGACCGGCGGGGCCGCGCGCTTCGCATCCGCCCTGTCGCCGCGCCACTTCCGCCGCCGCATGGCCGAGGTACGTCTGGACCCGGGCCCCGGGCTCGACGAGCTCGCCCGCACCGGCGCTCGGATCGCGCGTGCGGAGGGCTTCGAGTTGCACGCCCGCTCGATGGAGGCCCGCATCGAGGACAATGACTCATCGTGACCCGGCGCGCCGACATCGTCCGCCAGACCAAGGAGACCGACGTGCGGCTGGTCCTCGCACTCGACGGCGCGGGAGCGGGAGAGCGGCGCACGGGCGTTGGCTTCCTCGATCACATGCTCGACCTGCTTGCGCGCCACGGGCACCTCGATCTCGACGTGACCGTCGCCGGTGACCTGCAGACCGGCGCCCACCACACCGTCGAGGACACTGGCATCTGCCTGGGTCAGGCGCTGCACGCGGCGCTCGGCGACCGCGCCGGCATCGTCCGCTACGGCCAGGCCACGGTCCCCATGGACGAAGCGCGGGCCGCCTGCGCGTTGGACGTCTCCGGCCGTCCTCTGTGCGTGTTCTCCGCGGACCTGCCGCCCGGGGCGATCGGCGAGTTCGACCACGAGCTGACCGAGGAGTTCCTCCGCGCGGTCGCCACAAACGCGCGGCTCACCCTCCACGTCGTCGTGGAGTCGGGCACCAACGTCCACCACATCATCGAGGCCGTGTTCAAGGCATTCGCCCGCGCGCTGGCCGCCGCCGTCGCCCTGGACCCCAGCTCGACCGGGGTTCCCAGCACGAAGGGGACCCTCACGTGAGCATGCCCCGGATCGCCGTCGTCGACTACGGCATGGGCAACCGTCGCTCGGTCGAGAAGGCGCTCGAGCACGCGGGCGCGCGGCCGGTCGTGACCGGCGACCACCAGGACATAGCGACGGCCGACGGGGTCGTCGTGCCCGGGGTGGGGGCGTTTCCCCGGGCGATCGAGAACGTGCGCGCCCTCGGCCTCGATGCGGTGATCGCGGGTCGGCTGGCCGATGGCGTGCCGGTGCTCGGCATCTGCCTGGGGCTCCAGCTGCTCTTCGACTCCTCTGCCGAGCTGGGCGGCGCCCCGGGGCTCGGCTTGCTGCCCGGAGCGGTGACCGGGCTCGACGCCGGCGGGGCAAAGCTTCCGCACATCGGGTGGAACCTCGTCCGCTGGCGGCGAGAATCGGCGCTGACCGCCGGCCTCCCCGAGGCGTGCGCCTTCTATCACGTGCACTCCTTCGTGCCTCGCCCGGCGCAGGAAAGCGACGTGCTCGGCATCGCGGAGTACGGCGAGCGCTTCGTCACCGCGGTCGATCGCGAGCCGCTCTTCGGCGTGCAGTTTCACCCCGAGAAGTCCTCCGTGCACGGCTTGGCGCTGCTTGCGAACTTCACGCGGATCTGCGCCCGCGTGGCGGCGTGATCCTCTATCCCGCCATCGACATCCTCGACGGCCGGGCGGTGCGGCTGCGTCAGGGACGCTTCGACGAGGCCACGGTGTACGCCGACGATCCCCTGCAGGCTGCTCACGCCTGGGTCGCGGCCGGTGCGCGCGCCCTGCACGTGGTCGATCTTGACGGCGCTCGGGCCGGTCGGCCGGTAAACCACGAGCACGTGCGAGCGATCGCCGGGACCGTCGGCGTACCGGTCCAGGTCGGGGGAGGCCTGCGGAGCATGGAGGCGGTCACCGATGTGCTCGCTGCGGGGGCCGAGCGCGTCGTGCTGGGGACCGCCGCCTATAGGGATCCAGACTTGCTCGCGGCCGCGCTGACCGAACACGTCGACGCGGTCGCGGTCGCCGTCGACGTGCGGGGGGGCCACGTGTCCACCGCCGGTTGGACCGAGTCGACCGACCAAGCCCCCGAGGCCGTAATCGCGCGCCTGGACGCGGCGGGCGTACGCCACATCGTCTACACCGACGTGGATCGCGACGGCATGCTCGAAGGGCCCGACGTGGCACGGGTCGCGCAGCTCGCCGAGACCTTGACCGCGCGCCTGATGTACTCCGGCGGTATCGGCGCCGTCGCGGACCTCGAGGCGCTGGCGAGCATCGACCTCGACGGCGTCATCGTCGGCAAGGCGCTCTACGAGCGCCGGTTCACGGTGGGCGAGGGCCAGGAGGCGCTGGCGGCGGCGTAGCGTCGTCCAAGCGGGGCCATGCAAGGGTGCTGTTCTGGCGCTCGCGGCCGAGTGGTGTTCGGGAGCCCTTGCACTCTCTCCACGCGCCGGGTAGCGGCGGCAAGGCCCGAGCCGGAGGTGGAGCATGGTGGACCTCGCTACCTACCGCGAGCAGAGTCTGGAGACCTGGGACGGGATGGCCGAAGGCTGGAAGGCCCGGCGCGATTGGATGTCCCAGGTCATGGGCCGGGTCAACGACCGGCTGATCGAGAAGGCCGACCCACAGCCGGGCCAGGTTTTCCTGGATGTCGCCGCGAGATGGTCGAGATCGCCGGCAGCAATGGCGCAGAGCTCGGCCTGACCAACGTGTCGAGCACCGTCAGATGGACGCCGAGAGGATGGATTTCGACGACGACAGCGTCGATGGGGTGGTGTGTCGCTACGGCTACATGCTCATGGCCGACCCAGGCGCGGCGCTCAAGGATACGAGGCGGGTGCTGCGCCACGGCGGGCCGCTTGCCGCCGCGGTCTGGTGCACCCCCGATCGCAATCCCTGGGCGGCGGTTCCCGGGATGACGCTGGTCCAGCGCGGTCATATACCGCCTTCCGAGCCGGGATCACCGGGCATCTTCGCCATGGGTGACCCGGCCCGGATTCGCGAGCTGGTCACGGGAGCCGGCTTCAACGAGCCTGATCTGGAGGAGGTCGAGTTCGACTTCCCCTACGCCGATGCCGACGACGTCTGGGACGCCCTGGTGAGCCTTGCCGGTCGCTCACGCGAGTGCTCAAGGCGCTGCCCGAGGGCGAACGGGAGGCAACGCGCGCGGCGATAATCGAGAACCTCGCGCCCTACCGCACGGAGGACGGGTCCTACACTGTGCCCGCGGCGACATGGGTCGTGCTCGCGCTGACCCCCGTTGGCGACCGACATGACCGGGCTGTCTAGCGACCGAACGTGCGCACCAGCTCGCGGGCCTGCTGTGGGACTCCGTCGATCAGCTGGCGGACCTCCGTGAGCCCCGCGCGCAGGTCGGGGTCGCCGAACTCGATCGGCACCAGGGAGTCCTGGAGCGCGACGAGCTCGCCCTCGGCGCGGCCCACCGCTTCGACGGCGTTCTCGATGAAGCGCTTCACGCCGATCGAAGGCGCCCCGGGGGGCGGCGTACCGAACTCGCGGCCGGGCAGGCTGTGGCGGCCGGCGAACTGGGCGTGGGTGCGTTTCGCGCGACCGTAGGCGCGCTGGACCGGCAGGAAGAGATGCTCCTCGAGTCGGTCCGCCTGGTGGTCGTCGAGCTGCTCATACGCGGAGCCCAACCATGCGAGCGCCTGCGCGAGGTGATCGGTTGCCTCGGCGAGAGCGTCAAGGAGCTGCTGGCGCGCTTCGACGTTCGTCTGGACCATCGGGCGAAGGGTAGCTCGCCGCCGCGCGGGCTCCGCTCCGACGCCCCCAGGCGCGCCGCGCGACAGCGCGGCCGGCCGCGGAGCCAACCATCTAGCCTCCGAGCGTGCACTTCCGCCGCGTCATCCCCTGCCTGGACGTCGACGCCGGCCGCGTGGTGAAGGGAACGGAGTTCGTCAACCTCCGCGACGCGGGCGACCCGGTGGAGCTCGCGTCCTTCTACGCCGCCGAGGGCGCCGACGAGGTCGTCTTCCTCGACATCACCGCCACCTCGGACCAGCGCGGCACCGTCGCCGAGCTGGCGCGGCGGACCGCCAATGATGTCTTCGTGCCGTTCACGATCGGCGGCGGAATCCGGAGCGTCGCCGACGCCCAGGCGGTGCTGGATGCCGGCGCCGACAAGGTCGCCGTCAACTCCGCCGCCGTGCAGCGTCCAGAGCTGATCGACGAGCTGGCCGACGTGTTCGGGGCCCAGTGCGTGGTGCTGGCCATCGACGCGCGGCAACGCCCCGATGAGGAGGCGTGGGAGGTCCACGTGGCCGGCGGGCGGACCGCGACCGGCAGGGAGGCGGTCGCGTGGGCGCGGGAGGCAAGCGAGCGGGGGGCGGGGGAGGTGCTGCTCACGAGCATGGACCGCGACGGCACCGAGGATGGGTATGACCTGGCGCTCACGCGCGCGGTGGCCGAGGCCGTCGCAGTGCCGGTGATCGCATCCGGCGGGGCCGGGGAGCTCTCCCATCTGGCCGATGCCCTGCGCGCCGGGGCCGACGCCGTTCTGTGCGCCTCGATCTTTCACTATGGGCGCTTCACCGTCCGCCAGGCGAAGGAGGCGATCGCCGCTGCCGGAATCTCCGTGCGGCCGTACGTCTAGCGGGGGTCAAATGCGTAGAGAGTGCGATAGCCGTCGATGTACAGGCGCTTTCCATCGGATATCGCCGGATCGAACTTGCCGTCGCTGAAGTGAAAGACACGCCGCCCCCGGCGGATGTCGAGCCCGGTCGTCGCCGTGTCCGGGAGCGTGGCGAAGTAGACGACATCGCCGATGATGGTGGAGCCGCCGGAGATCGCACCGCCGGCGTCATAGCTCCACCGCGTGTCCCCACTGCGCGCGTTGTACGCCGAGAACTTGCCGTCGTAGGAGCCCACGTACACCGTGGGGCCAAGCCCCGAGACGTCGGCCACCGAGGGAGAGCCATAGACGTAGGCCCCCGTCTGGCGGGCCCACGCCAGCTTTCCCGTGCGGGCGACGAAGGAGTACATGCGGTGGTCGGTGTTGCCGATGTACACGCGCCCGAACGCCACCGCCGGGGTGGCGTAGAACGTTCCCGAGCCCAGCCCGAACTGGGCGCCGCTGGTGCCGACGGACCAGACCCTGCGCCCCGTCCGCTGCCTGATTGCGTGCACCGTGCCGCCGTAGTCGCCGATGTACAGGACGCCGTTGGCCAGCGCCGGACCTCCCTTGACCGCGCCGTTTGCGCGGTAGCGCCAGATGCGGTGGCCGTTTGAGGCGCGCAGGGCGTACACGCTGCCGCCCTCATCGCCGAAGTAGATGACCCCGTTGTCCAGGAGGGGCGGGGACTCGCTGCGGCTGGAGAGGTTGCTCGACCAACGGATGCGCCCAGTCTGCGCGTCGAGCGCGACCACACGGCCGTTGTCCGAGCCCGCGCGTCTGAGCAGGGTCACGAACACCGTTCCCCCGCCCACCGCCGGCGAGGCCGCAGCCAAGCTGCCCAGCCGCTGCTTCCAGCGCACGCGGCCGGTCTCTTTGTTGATGGCTCGCAGGTTACCCGAGTCCGACAGCAGGTAGAGGAGGCCGCGGTCGATGACGGGTGGGAACTCGAGCAGCACCCTGCCGGGTAGTGACCAGCGCTTGCGGAAGGGGGGATGCACGGCGGCCGTGGGGAAGTAGCGACGGCGGTCCTTGGTGAATCCCAGCAGCGGCCAGCTGAACGTGTCGACCGCCGGCGTCGGCTTGGGCGCCTCGCGTTCGAACTCGGCCTTTGAGTTGCGAACGTCTCCCGGTCGGCTGAGATACACGTAGCCGCCCACCGCCACGCCCACGAGCGCAAGCACGGCGACGACCCACGGCCAGCGGCGCCGCGCGCGCCCAGGGTTTGGCATGGAGGCATCGTAGAGCCCGCTGCGGCGGGGAGCGGCACACTTGTTCGCGTGCAACCGCCCACCCCACAAGAGCTGCTGGGCCGGCTTCGCGCCCAGCCGCGCGGCGCACTCCTGCTCGAGGCGCTGGCCGGAGTCCACGGCGCCCATCTCGTCGGCGGCGCCGTCCGCGACCTGCTGGTGCCCGTCGACCCCCAGGACCTCGACGTGGTCGTCGAGGGCGACGCGCTCGAAGCTGCGGGCGCGGCCGCGGACCGCCTACGAGGCGTGACGGTTGCCCACGAGCGCTTCGGAACCGCCACGGTCAGGGCCCCCGATCTGACCTTCGACCTGGCGACGGCGCGCCGTGAGCGTTACGTCGAGCCCGGTGCCCTACCGGAGATATCCCCGGCATCCCTGGACGCCGACCTGGCTCGACGCGACTTCACCGTCAACGCCATCGCGATGGCACTCGAGGGGCCGATGCCTGGCGCGCTGCGCTGCGCTCCCGGCAGCCTGGAGGACCTGGCCGGCGGTCAGCTCCGGGTCCTGCATGACGCCAGCTTCACCGACGATCCCACCCGCCTGCTGCGTCTCGTGCGCTACGCCGCCCGGCTGGGCTTCGCGATCGAGCCCCACACCCACGACCTCGCGGTCCGGGCGGTCGCCGGCGGCGCCCTGGCGACCGTGTCGGGCGCCCGTATCGGGGCCGAGCTCATGTTGGTCCTCGACGAGACCGCGGCCCCCGCGGCCCTGCGCCTGGGGGCCGAGCTGGGGCTCGACCGCGCACTGCATCCACGACTGCGCTTCGACGCGCCGGTGGCGGCCGACGCTCTGGCCCTCCTGCCACGCGACGGTCGCCCCGACATCGTCCTCCTCGCCGGGGCGGGGCGGGGGCTGGAGCGCGAGGAGCTGCGCACGTGGCTCGCGGGCCTGCAGGTCATCGCCGCCGTGCGGGAGGTCGTCGTGACCGCGGTCGCGGATGCGGCGCAGCTCGCGGGCGGCCTCCGGGCGGCTCGACACCCGTCCGAGATCGCGGCCGTCGCGTCGCAGGCCTCGATCGAGGCGGTCGCCATGGCTGGAGCGCTCGGCGCGCGCGAGGCGGCCCGGGTATGGCTCGACGAGCTGCGCCATGTGGGCCTGGAGATCGATGGAAGCGACCTGGTGGCGGCGGGCGTACCGGAGGGGCGCGATGTGGGGAGGGGGCTGCAGGCGGCACTCGCGGCCCGCCTGGACGGCAAGCTTGCGCCCGGCCGCGAGGCCGAGCTGGTGGTGGCGCTCGCCGCCGGGGAGCGCCGGTAGCGTGCCGACGGATCGTGGCTCTCCACCTCGCATGAACCTCCCCGCGCCGTTTTGGGCGCTGGCTGAGCACATCGCCATCGAACTGCCCGGCGGGCGAGCGCTGTTCACCACCAGGCGGGGCGGGATCTCGACGGGGGCGTACGCCACCCTCAACCTCGGCTGGCTCACCGACGACGCGCCTGGCAACGTGGACGCCAACCGCGCGCGCGTCGGCGGCCTGGCCGAGATCGCCACCCCGCGCTTTGCCCAGGGACGCCAGGTGCACGGGGCCCGCGTCCGGGTCCGGCCGCGACCACCGGACCCGGCCGAGTGGCCGCCTGAGGCAGCCGACGGGCAGGCCACCGACCTCCACGAGGTGGCGCCGATCGTGCTCGTCGCCGATTGCCTTCCGGTGGCCCTCGCGGCACCCCAGGCGGTGGCCATGCTGCACGCTGGATGGCGCGGCCTGGCGGGCGGCATCGTGGAGGCCGGCGTAGCCGCGCTGCGTGAACTCGGCGCGCGCGGCGAGATCGCCGCGGCGATCGGCCCCGGGGCCGGTCGCTGCTGCTACGAGGTCGGCGAGGAGGTGCACGAGCGATTTGCCTCCTACGGGTCCGAGGCTCGCACGGGGCGCCGGCTCGACCTCAAGCTCATCGCGCGCCGCGCGCTTCACGCGCAAGGCGTGGCCGAGATCCACGACGCCGGGCTGTGCACGATGTGCGCTGACCCGGAGCTGTTCTTCTCCCACCGCCGAGACGGCGGGCTGACCGGTCGGCAGGCGGGACTGGTGTGGCGCAGCTGATTCGCGGGCTGGACGCGCAGCGGGTGCGAGGAAACCTCGAGCGGGTGCGGGCGCAGATTGCGGCTGCAGCCGCGCGCGTCGGCCGCGACCCCGCCGACGTGGAGATCTGCGCCGCCACCAAGTACGTCGCGGTGGAAGAGCTCGAGGTGCTGGCCGAGGCCGGTGTGCACACGATCGGCGAGAATCGAGCTCAGGACCTCGAG
>JBBSIW010000076.1:0-9004 GCA_038231895.1 Solirubrobacterales bacterium
ACGACGCTCTGCACGTCGGCCTTGCCGTCGGAGACCGCCTCCTCGAAGTCGACCGACCCCACGGCGGACCCGGCCTCCGAGCCCTTGTCGGGCTGTTGGACGCGGCCGCTGAACTCGTCGGACTTTCCGTTGCCGCCGGACGCCTTGGCTTCCATAGCGCCGTCAGACTCCGGGTCGAGCCAGCGGCCGGTCGTATCCTTGCCCTGGAGCTTGTTGCTCCGAGGGCTCACTAGGACTCGCCGACACCCTCATCACTCGCCGCCTCGGGGGTCTCGTCGGAAGATGCGCCATCCCGATCGCGAATGGGTGAGTCCTGGCCGGGAGTCCCCTCCTGCGTGGCACCCGGATCGCGCTGGGTTCCGAGGCCTCCGTCGTTGCCGTAGCGCTGTCCGGTCGCATCCTGTGTGGCATAGGACTCGAGTGTGTAGTTCATCGTCCGATCGTGGGTCTCTGTGCGCAGGACCCGGAAGCCGGGCTCCTGCTTGGGCCGGTTGACGATGAAGGAGAGCTTCGAGGTCTGCTTGCCCAGCCCGCTGTCGTAGGCGACCACCTTGATGTAGTGGTTGGGGTAGGTCTCGCGACACTCGTGGATCTCCTTCATGGCCTCTTCGCCATCGCCCTCCTCGAGGTCGAAGTTGGGCTGCTTCCACATCTCCCACAGGTAGTTGCGGGGGTGAGGATCGTCCGTGTACTCGACCATGATCGCCCACTCGTTCTGGAGGGCGTAGTTGAGCTGTGCCTCGATCTCCTCGTCCGTGAAGTCGGGCAGGAACGAGAACGTGCCTTGTGTGATGCGCATGATTCGTTAGTCCTTTCAGCGCCCTAGCTGGACGTGGCGGTGGTAGTGACGTCGGCGGTGTCCGTCGACTCGAAGTCGAAGGTGATGTCCTTCCAGACATCGAGCGCGGCATCGAGCTCGGGGCAGCCCTTCGCCGCCTCCTTGAGGATGTCGGGGCCCTCCTCGACGTAGTCCACACCCTCGTTGCGGGCCTTGATCATCGCCTCGACGCCCACGCGGTTGGCCGTGGCGCCGGCGGCGATGCCCATGGGGTGACCGATCGTGCCGCCGCCGAACTGGAGCACGGTGTCCTCGCCCAGGTAGTCCAGCAGCTGGTGCATCTGGCCGGCGTGGATGCCGCCGGACGCCACGGGGAAGACCGCAGCCAGCGACGCCCAGTCCTGATCGAAGTAGATCCCGGTCTCGGCATCCGCCTTGTTGTAGCGCTCGCGGCACACGTTGTAGTAGCCCTTGATCATCCCCGGGTCGCCCTCCAGCTTGCCGACGACCGTGCCCGCGTGGATATGGTCCACGCCAAGCATCCGACACCACTTGGCGATCACGCGGAAGCTCACGCCGTGGGTCTTCTGGCGCGTGTAGGTGCCGTGGCCGGCGCGGTGGAGGTGCAGGATCATGCCGTTGGCGCGCGCCCACTTGGACATGGACGACATCGCCGTGTAGCCGACCGTGAGGTCCTGCATGATGATCACGCTGCCGAGCTCCTTGGCGAACTCCGCGCGCTCGTACATCTGCTCCATCGTCGAGGCGGTGACGTTGAGGTAGTGACCCTTGACCTCACCGGTGGCGGCCGACGCGCGCTGCACGGCCTCCATCGCATGCACGTAGCGGTCGCGCCAGCGCATGAACGGCTGCGAGTTGATGTTCTCGTCATCCTTGGTGAAGTCCAGCCCGCCGCGCAGCGCCTCGTAGACGACGCGCCCGTAGTTCTTGGCGGAGAGCCCGAGCTTGGGCTTGGTCGTGGCGCCGAGCAGCGGGCGCCCGAACTTGTCGAGGTACTCGCGCTCCATCACGATGCCGTGGGGCGGCCCGGGGAAGGTCTTGAGGTAGGCCACCGGGATCCGCATGTCCTCGAGACGCAAGGCCTTGAGTGCCTTGAAGCCGAAGACGTTGCCGATGATCGACGAGGTCAGGTTGGCGATCGAGCCCTCCTCGAAGAGGTCGATGTCATACGCGATCTTCGCGATGTACTGCTTGGGGTCGGAGTTCTGAACCTCTTCGACCGTGTACGCCTTGGCCTGGTAGTGCTCGTGCGGGGTCAGCCGGTCGGTCCACACCACGGTCCACGTCGCGGTGGATGACTCGCCCGCCACGGCGGCAGCCGCCTCGATCGGGTCGACGCCCTCCTGGGGCGTGATCCGAAAGGCACAGAGGACATCGGTCTCCTTGGTCTCGTAGTCCTCGTTCCAGTAGCCCATCTCCGCGTACGGAGTGACGCCGGATGCCCAACGGTCTTTCTTGTCGCCGTTGCCGTTATCTGAAGCCATGTTTCCCTTCCCTCGCCTCGTGTTTCGTTATCTAGTCTTACCCTCGAACCAACATAGTACAACTAAATGATTGAGCCATATTCATAATGCTTGCTCTATGCGTCTACGACCTCATGGGCACGGCTGGGTCGGCCCTTGTGCCGGTGGTCTGCCGAGCCCGCTCCTTCCCCGCCCTCCGGTTCGGAGATCGTGGCCACGCCTTCGGAGACGCTGTCGACGTGCGGCACGAGGTCGAACACGGACCCCCGCGCGCAAAACGCGATGTCGGCCTCCTGCCCCGTCTCCTTCAACACCGCTGCGTCGGCGCTCTCGTCCAGGGGCTGGTAGGTGTCCTGGTAGGCGCCGGCGAGCCGCTCGACGGCGAGGGCCGCGTCGGTGCGCCGCCCCGACACCCGCGCCACGATGCGCCCAGCCGCGTAGAGGTCCTCGAGCGCCACACGCCCGTGGGTCCCGGAGCAGACCACGATCACGCTGTCCGCGCGCGCGACCACGTCGACGAGCGCATCCAGGTTTACGAGAGCGCCCACGACGACCTTGTCCGCTTGGGCGGCCGCCGCCAGGATCGCCGGGCAGCCGTTGGTGGTGGTGAGCACGAGGTCCCGGCCCTCGCCCGCCTCGAGCTCGCCGGGCGAGTTGCCGTAGTCAAAGCCGGGGATCGGCTTGCACTCCCGCTCACCCGCCAGGGCTCGGCCGGGGGCGCGAAGCTGCTCGGCATGGTCGACCTCCTCGACGCACAGGACGCGAGGGAAGCCGTTGGCGAGCGCCGCCACAATCGTCGTGCTCGCCCGCAGAACGTCGACCACGACCGCCAGCTCGGCTGAGCAGACCTCCGTGGGGAGGAAGGCGACGTCGATCGGGGAGGACGCGTTCACTGGCTGCCGATCACCCCTGAGGGGTCTCGCCCTCCTCGGCGTCCCGCGGCGTGGCGCCCGGGGTGGCCTCGCCCCCGACCAGGTCCTTGGCACGCTCCGCGACCGCCTCGCACGTGAACCCGAGGCGCTCGTAGACCTCGGTGCCCGGCGCCGAGGCGCCGAAGCGCTCGAGTGACACCGACGCGTCGACCCACTTTCGCCACCCCATGGCCACGCCGGCCTCGACGGAGAGCTTGGGCACGTCAGGGGGCAGGACGGAGTCGCGGTAGTCGTCGTCCTGGTGTGCGAAGAGCTCCCACGAGGGCATGGACACCACGCGGGTCGGCGTGCCCTCGCCCTGGAGGGCGTCGCGTGCCTGCAGGCACAGTCCGAGCTCCGAGCCGGTCCCGACGAGCACGAGCTCGGGGGCCTCTCCATCGGCCTCGACGAGAACGTAGGCTCCCTTCCGGGCCTCGGTCGCCGAGGCGAACTCGCCCCCCACCTCCTCGCGTGCGAGGACCGTGAGCTTCTGCCGCGAGAGAATGAGCGCGACGGGACCCTCGACATCCTCGATGGTGGCGCGCCAGCACTCCGCGGTCTCGGCCGGGTCGCCCGGCCGCATGACGGTGAGTCCGGGGATGGCGCGCAGCGCAGCCAGGTGCTCGACCGGCTGGTGCGTGGGCCCGTCCTCGCCCAGGCCGATCGAATCGTGGCTGTATACCCAGGCCACGTCGAGTGCCATCAGAGCCGACAGACGGATGGCCCCGCGCATGTAGTCGGCGAACTGGAGGAAGGTCGAGCCGTACGGGCGCAGGATCCCGCCGTGCCCGGCCATCCCGTTCACGGCTCCGCCCATGCCGTGCTCACGCACGCCGAACTTGATGTTGCGCCCATCGGGCGTGGCGGGGCCGCACAGCTCGGTCTCCGGGAACTCCGTCTTCGTGGACCCGGCGAGGTCGGCGGCGCCGCCGATCATCGTAGGCGTGAACTCGGCGAACGCCCCCATCACGGTCGCGCCGGCGCCGCGGGTGGCGATCGCCTCGTCCTCCTCGGGGTCGAACTTGGGAAGGGCCTCGGCGAGGCCGGGGAGCGGCCGCGGGGGATGTGACCATGCGGCGTCCCACTCCTTGGCCAGCTCGGCGTTGGAATCGCGCCAGCCGTCGAATCGCTCGCGCCACTCGCTCTGCAGCTGCTCGCCCCGCTCGACCTGGGAGAAGTGCTCCTTCACCTCGTCGGGGACCAGGAACTTCGCGTCGGGGTCCCAGCCCAAGATCTCCTTGGTCGCTCGGATCTCGTCCTCACCCAGCGCCTCGCCGTGGGCCTTGCTCGTGCCCTGCTTCTCCGGAGCCGGCCAGCCGATGATGGTCCGCACTCGGATCAGGGTCGGGCGCTCAGTCTCGTCGATGCCTTCCTGAATCGCGTCGGAGAGCTCGTCGACGTCGTTGACGTCATCCACCGAGCGCGTATGCCACCCATAGGCCTCGAAGCGCTTGGTGACGTCCTCGGAGAACGTCTCGTCCGTCGGCCCGTCGAGCTGGATGTCGTTGTCGTCGTAGAGATAGACGAGCCGGCCCAGCTGCTGGTAGCCCGCCAACGAGGCGGCCTCGGCGCCGATGCCCTCCTGGATGTCCCCATCCGAGCAGATCGCGAAGATGCGGTGGTCCTGCACCTCGGCGCCGAACTTCGCGCGCAGGAATCGCTCGGCGATCGCCATGCCGACGCCGTTGGCGAAGCCCTGTCCCAGCGGCCCGGTGGTCATCTCCACACCGGGAGTGACGTTCTCGCGGTCGCGCTCGGGGTGGCCCGGCGTGAGTGAGTCCCACTGGCGGAAGTTCCGCAGCTCGTCCAGCGACAGGTCATACCCGGAGAGGTGAAGGACGGCGTAGAGCAGCATCGAGCCGTGCCCGGCGGAGAGCAGGAAGCGGTCGCGGTCGGGCCACAGCGGGTCGCGCGGGTTGTGGCGCATGAAGCGGGCGAAGAGGAGATACGCCGCAGGTGCCATGGCCATCGGCATGCCGGGATGACCGCTGCTGGCCTCCTCGACCGCATCCATCGACAGCGTGCGAATCGTGTCGATGCTGAGGCGCTCGATCTCGGTCTTTGAGTCCTGCTCGATGGTGCTCATGGTGTGACCCTCCCGCGGGCCGTTGGGGAGAACGGCCGACTCTTGTCCATGACTCGGCCGGAGCCGAGGCCGCTTTGGCTGCGCTCGCGAGGCACGGAGCAGGAGCGACAGCGCCGATCGTACCCCACCAGGTCCGCTCGGAGCAGAGCGGTCACGGGCCTTCCACTTGACCGACTTCGAACGCGGCGGCAGAATCTTAGAGAGATGTCTATAACTTTGACCCAACTGCGGAGCTTTCTCGCCGTCGTACGGACGGGCTCGGTCACCGACGCCGCCAATGAGCTCCTGGTCACTCAGCCCTCGGTCTCGGCCGCGGTCACGGCCCTGTCCAAGGAGCTCGGCGTGGCTCTCACCGAGCGCGTGGGACGGAGCATTCGCACCAGCGCCGCCGGTGAGGCGTTCGCGCCCTACGCCTCCGATGTGATCGGTCTGCTCACGCAGGGCCAGCGCGCCGCCCGCGAAGCGGCTTGCGCCGATGCTCGTCAGCTGCGAATCGCCGCGGTGACGACCGCTGCGGAGCACGTCGTGCCTCCGCTCATGCAGGCCTTCTCGGTGGAGCACCCAGACATCGAGCTCATGGTCGAGGTCGGCAACCGCGGCAGCGTGTTCGAGCGGGTGGCCGAGCACACCGCCGACGTGGCGATCGGGGGACGCCCCCCCGCC
The DNA here is from genome assembly GCA_038231895.1 of Solirubrobacterales bacterium. Classification (GTDB taxonomy): domain Bacteria; phylum Actinomycetota; class Thermoleophilia; order Solirubrobacterales; family Solirubrobacteraceae; genus JALYZC01. The sequence continues at coordinate 5,923 of JBBSIW010000076.1, forward strand.
GACGGCCGGCTCATTGGCCGGGCCTTCATGGAGAACGAGATCGTGATGATCGGGCCACCCGACGATCCGTTGCGCACCCGTAAGTCGGTTCCGCTGCAGGAGCTCGCCGAGCGCGTTTGGCTGCTTCGAGAGGAGGGCTCGGGCACACGGGCCATGACCGAGCGGTTCCTCGCAGCTCACGAGCTGCGCCCGAGGGTGCTGACCCTCGGCTCCAACGGCGCGATCAAGCAGGCGTGCCGAGCGGGACTCGGGGTGTCGCTTCAGTCGGCCGCGGCGGTCTCGCTCGAGCTCGAAGCCGGCCTGCTATCAGAGCTCCGGGTACGAGAGGCGCTGCCCAAGCGCCAGTGGTACGTGCTGCGCTCGGCGACCGGGCCCGTGCGCGAAGCCGTAGAGGCGTTCATGGCCTTCGTCGAGCAACCCGCGGCCGGGCTGGCCGTGGAGGCCGCAAGAATCAGCCCGGGGCTGGGCTCCGGGGTTCGCGGCAAGCCAGCCCGACGCGACTAGGGGCTCACGAATGAACAACTGGCGGCTTCCAACGGGCCCAATGCCAGGAAACACTGGGGTTCTGGCCCGGCACCACCTCATTTGTCAAGTCGTGAGCCCTAGGAGGGTCTAGCGAAACTCGCTAGACCAGTCGTGGTGCGGGGTTGTAGAGAAGGCATAGGCCCGATTACCTCACAATTCGGGAGCGCATACCCCAAGTCGCTTGTACCCTGAACGCGTGGCACGGTCAGCCCGCACACGAACCACCCGCCCGAAGCTTAGGAAGCCCAGCCCGCCTAAGCACGTTCTCGGCTTTCTGGACGAAACCGGCGCGCTTGCGAGCCAGCGTGACCCGTTCTTCGCCGTTGGGCTTCTCCGCTGTTGCGAGCCCTACGCTCTTCTACGCCCGGTGCAGCGCATCCGGGACAGGCAGGGTTTCCACGACGAGATCAAGTGGAACAAGGTATCGGCCAAGAAGCTGCCTCTGCTGCGCGACCTCATTGATGTATTCGTAAGCGCGGACGCGAGCTTCTCGGCGTTCGTGGTCGACAAGCAGCAGCACGATGTGATCACGCGTTTCGGGGGCCAGTTCAACGCCTACGATGCGCTCGCGCGGCAGCTGGTCCTAGGCAGCGTCCGTCGCGGCGAGGTCATGTGGATCATCGCCGACGAATACAGCACGCCGCCCGGCGTGCGCTTCGAAGAGAACGTCCGCGACTACGTCAACAAGAAGGCCAAGCACGGCTACCCTATTGCTGGCGTGTGCCGGATGAGATCGTCCGGTTCAGACCTGCTCCAGCTGAGCGACCTACTCCTCGGTGCAGTCATCTACGAACATAAGGTCGCGCGCAAGTTGGGCCACTACAAACCCAAGCTAGACCTCATGGAGTACGTCAAGGAGCGCACCGACGTTCCGACATTCATTGGGGGGTACGCCGATTCCCGGATGAACGTCGCGGAGTACGGAGGCTAGGCACACAGGCCATGGACCCTACGGTCGACGCCTGCGCGCAGAAACGTATCGGCTCGGACGGATGAACCCTTTAACGAACCGAAGCAGGCCATGGACCCTACGGTCGACGCCTGCTCCGGATACCAGTATAGATTGCATCCGGGAAAAACGCAAGATAGTACCACGGGGCACAGACGCGACACCGCTTTTCCGTCCGACCCAACCTGTAGTTTCCCTGCTACATAAGGGAAAAGCGACCCCCGCGACGCGCCAACGCCCGGGGGTCTGGACCACGAAGGGAATAGCTCCGTGGCCGTTCAGACTGTACCGCGCTCGGCGGCATCCGAGCTTGCAGGGCTCCTCGACTCCCCGGAGATCGGGCAGCTTGTAGACGAGCTTGAGGCGACGCGCTGGACTGGGCGCCCCGGCTACCCGATCCGCGCAATGGTCGGCATGGCGCTCATCAAGTCGCTCTACGCGATCCCGACTTGGAGCCGGACCGCGGCGCTGGTTGCGGAGCACGCCGCGCTGCAAGCCGCGCTCGGCTGCGTTCCGAGTGTCTACGCCTGCTACCGGTTCACGCGCAAGCTGCGTGAGCACTCCGACACGCTTGCGCGGTGCCTTGACCGCGTGACCGCCGCGCTGCACGCCAAGCACCCTGACATGGGCCGCGACGTAGCGATCGACGGATCCGACATGCCCGCGTACGCGAACGGCCAGCGGTTCCTCTCCAAGAACGGCCCGGAGCGCGAGCGCTACTCCGACCCCGACGCATCCTGGGGGCACCGCTCCGCTGTCTCGACGCGCAAGGGCGGCGGGTACTACGGCTACAAGGTCCACGCCGCCGTCTGCGTCGTGACGGGCCTGCCGCTTGCTTGGACTGTGGAGACGGCGAGCGCCGCTAAGCAGCACTTCGCACTGCCGCTGATCGACGCGGCCCGCGAGCGCGGCTTCAAGGTGCGGACGGCGATCATGGACAAGGGCTATGACAACGGCCCGATCCACGACGGGTGCATGGACCGCAGCATCGCCCCGGTGACAGCGCTTCGCAAGACCGAGCGCGTCAAGCGCGGCGAGCACAAGCCGCCAACGTGCGCGCACGGCGAGTGGACGTTCGCCGGGGCCGACTTCAAGCGCAAGGCGACGAAGTGGCGCTGCCCAACCGGGGCGTGCAAGCCCGCCTCTCGGTGGGTGAAGGCCGACCGTCTGCATCCCCTCATTCCGCGCGAGACAGCGCGGTCGCGCAAGCTCTACCGCTCGCGCAGCTCCGTGGAACGCGAGTTCGGCAGGCTCAAGCACGAATGGGCGCTACTTCCCCTCCGCGTGCGTGGACTGGATCGCGTTCGGCTTCACGCCGACCTGACCATCCTCGCCAAGTTGTCGTGCGCGCTCGCAAAGGCGCGAGCCGTACCCCTGACGGCATAGCCGCGCTACCTTGAGGCGATGTTTTGGGGCTACGTGCGGCTCATAGCAGCGGAAGTCATTTACGGGGCCCTGTTTCCCGAAACTGGGGTCTCCATGTTAGTGCCGTAGAATGAGCGGGTGGCGCTTGTGGCCGGCGAGGACTATCCGAGGTCCTACGCGGATCTTCGCGGGTGGTTTGACGAGGACTGGAAGTGCCTGGACTATCTGGACTGGCTGCGGTGG
>JBBSIW010000077.1:0-8992 GCA_038231895.1 Solirubrobacterales bacterium
CCGGCGACGAGGAGCCCTCCAAGCCCGAGGCGGCCGATCCGCCGGCTTCGTTCAAGAGTGTCCATCGAGCTCCTATCGCGTGGTGGGGTGAGCAACAGCGAGCGAAACCTACCTGGAAAGCAGGCCGGATAACAACCAGATAAATTTCGAGCAGCTTGGCGCTCAGGCGCTCAGCGTGAGCGCCCGGGGCGTTTGGCGGAAGCCCAGCTCCACGAGGAGGGCGCCGAGCGAGGACTCGACCACCGGTCTGCCATCGATTCGCTCGATGCCTATCCGCTTGACGCGGCCCGAGCGCACGTGCTCGGCAAGCACGCTCAATGCGCGTTCCAAGCGCGGGTCGTCGCCCTCGACCAGCGTGAGCAGGCCCTTGCCCGATCGCTCGAGGTAGACCACCGGCTCGCCCGCCGTCAGGACGACGTGGGCGCCCGCTACCCGCTGTGGCCGTCGCGATTCTGCGTCGTCCGAACGCTTGGGCCACGGCAGGGCCGCGCCGTAGGGCTGCGCCGGGTCCACCGCCGACAGGACAATCGCCGCCGCAGCGTCGCCCTCGCGCTGGCTGCGAAGCCGCTCGACCGCTCCGGGCAGGGCGAACTGGGCGCCTCCAAGACCCTCGATGAAGTATCCGCGGCGGGCCACGCCGAGGGTCTCGAGCGCCGTGAGCGAGTCGTACATGGCCGAGAAACCCCCCGGGATGCCCTCGGCGAGCACCTGTTCGCGAGTGAGGATTCCGTGGCGCTCGAGCAGCAGCTCCGCCAGCGCGCGTCGGCGCTGCCCCGGGTCGGCCGGCTCGCGCAGGAGGTTTGACACCAGCGACCATCGGCCCTGCACCTGCGCTTGAGCGCCCAGCCGTCGGGACGCAAATCGCCGGCCGGCGGCTCGGTGGGTGCGCTCGCGCTGGGCTCGCGCCAGGGTCAACCGCGGGGTCCGCAGCGGGGCGAAGGCGTCGTTGGTCACCTCGCCGGCCCAGGCCAGGTCCCACACCGCTTCCTGCAGCGCCTCCGGGGCGAGGTCGACGGCGACCAGTAGCTCCGTGAAGAAGCAGGCGCCCGCGGCCAGACGCTCGCGCACCGCGTCATGCTCAGGCTGGGAAGGCGCTTCGGCGCGGACCGGCGGTGGCCCGATCGCCCCCACGTCCTCCCGAAAGAACAGCGCCACGCGCCCAGAGCGGCGCCCGAGGGCGCCGGCCCCCACCCACACGAGCTCGCCGCTCGCGCACAGCTGATCCATCCAGGTCGGCGAGTAGGCGCCGACCCGGCGTGGCAGCACGTCGCGCTCCCACGCCTCGACTGGAAGCGCGAGGCCCTGGAGGGGGAGGAGGACCTCGCGCAGCCGATCGACGCCGGCTCCGCTGGCGGGATGGCGGTCCACACCCTGCCAGGACGCGGCGAAGCGGGCGAACGCCCGCTGGTCGGCGGGCTCGATCTCCCGCCGCAGCACGGCCAGCGATGCGCGCCGCAGCCGCCGGAGCACATCGGGATCGCACCACTCGCGCTGGGCGCCGCCGGGGCGCAGCTCGCCGCGGACGAGATCGTCGGCGCGCTCGAGCTCGCGCAGCGTCGCCGACGGGTCCACGCCGTAGCGCTCGCGCAGCTCGTCGGTGGTGAAGGGGCCGTGACTGCGTGCGTAACGGGCCAACAGGCGGGCCGCCGCGTCGGGCACCTCCGCGAGGAAGGCGTCGGGAAGCCCGCCGGGCGGTACCGCGCCGAAGGCGTCCCGGTAGAGGCCGGCGTCCTCGGCGGCGATCCAGCGAGGCTCGCCCCGGAGACGCACGCGCACGGCGCGGCGCTCGCGCTGCAGCTCGGCCAGCATGGGCCGCGCGTCGACGCCGGCGAGCACGCGGCTGCGCGCCTCATCGTCGGTGAGGTCGCCGAGATGGCGCAGCACCTCATGCAGGGCGTCGCGGGTCTCGGCCTGCGTGCGCTGCGAGCGGTGCTGAAGGTCCGCCTCGACCGACTCCAGCGCGCCGGGGTCGATCAGCTCTCGCAGCTCTTCCTGCCCGAGCAGCTCGCGCAACAGCTCGCGGTCCAGGGACAGCGCAGCCGCGCGGCGCTCGGCATTGGGCGTGTCGCCCTCGTACATGTAGTTGGCCACGTAGTCGAACAGCAGCGACGAGGCGAACGGCGAGGCGGTCGCGGTCTCGACCTCGACGAGCGAGAGCTCCCGGCGGTGCAGCGCGCGCAGGAGCTCCTGCAGGCCGGGCAGGTCGAGCACGTCGCGCAGGCACTCACGGTAGGTCTCGAGCACCACCGGAAACTCGCCGTAGCGGCGGGCCACCTCGAGCAGGGTCTGGGCCTTGAGGCGCTGCTGCCACAGCGGCGTGCGACGCCCGGGGTATGCACGCGGGATCAGCAGCGCGCGGGCGGCGTTCTCGCGGAAGCGGGCGCCGAACAGCGCCGAGCCGCCCAGCTCCGCGACCACGCGGTCCTCGAGCTCGTCGGGATCGACCATGACCAGCTCGGCCCCGGGCGGCTCGTCGGCGTCGGGCAGGTGGACGATGATGCCGTCGTCGGACCAGATGGCGTCTGACTCCAGCCCGTACTCGTCGCGGATGCGCGCCGAGAGGGCGAGGCCCCAGGCCGCATGGACTCGCCCGCCGTAGGGCGAGAGAACGCACAGCCGCCAGTCGCCGATCTCGTCGCGGAAGCGTTCGATCACGATGGTGCGGTCACTCGGCACCACACGCGTTGCGTCCTGCTGCTCGCGCAGGAATGCCAGCAGGTTGCGGGCGGCGCGCTCGTCGAGGTCGTAGTCGCGCTCGAGCGTGTCGGTGGACTGATCCACTGCCCAGCGGGCGAAGGCGCCGATCGCCTCGCCCAGCTCCTTTGGGCGGCCCACGCCGTCACCGCGCCAGAAGGGCACCGCTCCAGGTACGCCTGGCGCCGGCGTGACGATGACGCGGTCACGCCCGATCTCCTCGATGCGCCAGCTCGAGGCCCCGAGCAGGAACGTCTGACCGGGCCGCGCCTCGTAGACCATCTCCTCGTCGAGCTCCCCCACGCGGCGCCCGTCGGGCATCGTCACCGCGAACAGGCCGCGGTCGGGGATCGTGCCGGCGTTGGTCACCGCGAGCTGACGTGAGCCCTTGCGAGCGCGGATCGTGCCGGCCACGCGGTCCCACACGATGCGCGGCCGCAGATCGCCGAACTCCGATGAGGGGTAGCGTCCGTCGAGCATGTCGAGCACGTTCTCCAGCTGCGCGCGCGAGAGCTCGGCGAAGGGATAGGCCCGTGTGACGAGCGCGTGCAGGCCGTCGACTGCGACCGGGTCGTCTTCGCTGGCCGCGATGGCGACGACCTGCTGGGCGAGCACGTCGAGCGGGTTGCGCGGCACCACCGTGGCTTCGATCGCGCCATCGCGCATGCGCCGGGCGACCACGGCACACTCGAGCAGGTCGGCCCGGTACTTCGGGAAGATCCGACCCTTGGAGGTGTCGCCGACGTTGTGGCCGGCGCGTCCGATGCGCTGCAGCCCGCGCGACACCGACTTCGGCGACTCCACCTGCAGGACGAGGTCGACCGCGCCCATGTCGATCCCCAGCTCCAAGGAGGAGGTGGCGACCAGGCACGGCAGCTCGCCCGACTTGAGCTGCTCCTCGACCACCAGCCGCTCCTCCCGCGCCAGCGATCCGTGGTGGGCGCGGGCGATCTCCGGAGCCGCCGCCGGCCCCTGCGGATCGTGGCCTTCGTCCTCGGCGGCGGCCAACTCGTTGAGGCGCAGCGCGAGGCGCTCGGCGCCGCGGCGGGCGTTGACGAAGACGATCGTGGAGCGGTGCTCTCGAACCAGCCGGAGGATCTCGGGGTAGATCGCCGGCCAGATCGATCGGCGGGTGGCCTCGCCGCCGGCCACGCTCTCGAGGTCGGCCAGGTCGCCATCGGCGTCGGGCTCCACCATCGACTCGACCGGCACGTGGATCTGGAGATCCAGCGGCTTGCGCACGCCCGTGTCCACCACCGTGCAGTTGCGGCTCGGCCCCACGAGGAAGCGCCCGACCTCCTCGAGTGGCCGCTGGGTGGCGCTCAGGCCGATGCGCTGGAGCTCGCGCCCGGTCAGCGCCTCCAGGCGCTCGAGGCTGAGTGCGAGGTGAGCGCCGCGCTTGGTCTGGGCCACCGCGTGGATCTCGTCCACGATCACCCACTCGGCGCCGGTGAGTATCTCGCGCGCCTGTGAGGTCAGCATGAGATAGAGCGACTCGGGCGTGGTGATGAGCACGTCGGGCGGGTGACGCCGCATGGCCGCGCGGTCGCGCTGCGGAGTGTCGCCCGTCCGGATGGCCACGCGGATGTCGGCGCCGATGCCCTTCAAGGGCGCGCGCAGGTTGCGCTCGATGTCGTAGGAGAGCGCCTTGAGCGGGGAGATGTAGATCAGGCGGGTCTGGCGTCGATCAGGGTCGGGGGCGGGCTCGGCGGCCAAGCGGTCCAGCCCGTAAAGGAACGCAGCCAGCGTCTTGCCCGATCCGGTGGGCGCCGAGATGATGACGGTCTCGCCGGTGGCGATCGCCGGCCACGCCTGCTCCTGAGCGGGCGTGGGGCCGGCGAAGGCGCCCGCGAACCACTCGCGCGTCGCGGGTGTGAACGCGGAGAGAGGCATGGTTCGAGCCTAGCGACCGTCGCCGCCCGCGGGGGCGAGTTCGCCGGCCACCGTCCTATGAATCCAATGAGCGATCCGTCCCGGGTGAACTACGATGACAGCTGTGCCCGTAGCCGAGCGCATGACCGCGCAGGAGTTCCTGGCCCTTCCCCTGCCCGACAACGCCGGGATCTGGAACCTTGTCGAGGGCGAGCTTGTCGTGACTGACCCGACGTGCCTTCACGCCGAGGTCGTGGGCGACCTTTACTTCGCCATCGCGAGGTGGGCCCGTGCCGCGGATGGACGCGGCGCTGTGCGCCTCCCGATCGACGTGCAGCTCGATGAGCGCAATGTCTACGAACCCGACATCGTCTGGTACGCCAAGGGCCGGGCGCCGGCTCGCTGCGATCCGCGCCCCTACCGCATGCCCGACCTGGCCGTGGAGGTCCGGTCGCCGTCGACCTGGCACTACGACCTGGGCGCCAAGAAGTCCGGCTACGAGCGCTACGGGCTGCCGGAGCTGTGGTTGGTCGACACCGCCGCCGAAGCCGTGCTGGTGTACCGCCGCTCGCAGCCGCAGGCGCCCACCTTCGACGTGTCGTTGGAGCTCGGGCGCGATGACGAGCTGGGGTCGCCGCTCCTTCCCGGCTTCTCACTGCCGCTGGCCGGTGTGTGCCCTCACTGACCTTCCGGCAGCCCCGCCAGCCCCCTCGCCCGCAGGAACACAGCGTCAAGCATCGGCGGGGTGAGCCTGCCGGTGAAGGTGTTCTGCTGGGAGGGGTGAAAGCAGCCGAGGAGCGTCCAGGCCTCGCCGGCCAGCTCGGCGCCGTGGCCGAACCGCGGGCGCGGACGGGGCGCCGGCTCACCGAGGGCCGCGCGAAGGCGCAGCGCGGCATCCCAGGCGAAGCCGCCGAGCGCCACGACGACACGAGTGTCGCGAAGCAGCTCGAGCTCGCGCACGGCGTAGGGCAGGCAGGCGTCGCGCTCAGCCGGGGTCGGACGGTTCTGCGGCGGCGCGCAGCGCACGGCGGCCGTGACCCAGCACTTGTCCAAGCGCAGTCCGTCCGCGCGGTGCACCGACGTCGGTTGATTGGCGAACCCGCAACGGTGCAGAGCCCCGAACAGCCAGTCGCCCGACCGGTCACCGGTGAAGACGCGGCCCGTCCGGTTGCCGCCGTGGGCGGCGGGAGCCAGCCCGAGCACTGCCACGCGCGCGTCCGGGTCGCCGAAGCCCGGGATCGGACGCCCCCAGTACTCCCAGTCCGCGAAGGCGGCGCGGCGCTCGCGCGCCACCTGCTCGCGCCAGGCCACCAGCCGAGGGCAGCGGCGGCAGGCGATCACCTCGGATTCGAGCCGGCTCAGGGCGGCGGCCTGCCGGCTCACGGCCTACCTCGCGTCAACCCAGCGAGCGACCGTACTGGCGCTCGTAGTAGGCGCGGTACTCACCCGAGCGGATCGGCTCCCACCACCACGCGTTCTCCCGGTACCACTCGACGGTGCGCTCGAGGCCTTCGGCGAAGTGGACCCTCGGCTCCCAGCCCAGCTCGCGGACCTTCTCCGACGACAGCGAGTAGCGCCGGTCATGCCCCGGGCGGTCGGTGACGAACTCGATCAGCGACTCGTCGCGTCCGCTGAGCTCGAGAATGCGGCGCACGACCTCGAGGTTCGGGCACTCGTCGGGGCCGCCCGCGTTGTAGGCCTCCCCGGGGCGACCGTGCTCGAGGACGTGGCCGATGGCGCGAGCGAAGTCCTCGACGAAGATCCAGTTGCGCACGTTGCGCCCGTCGCCGTAGACCGGAAGCGGGTCGCCGGCCAGGGCGTTGAGCACCATGAGGGGGATCAGCTTCTCGGGGTGCTGGTAGGGTCCGTAGTTGTTGGACCCCCGGCAGATCACGGTCTCCAGATCCCACGTGTGAGCGTAGGAGGCGACCAGCAGGTCGGCCCCTGCCTTGGTCGCGCTGTAGGGCGAGGAGGGCGCGAGCGGGGAGGTCTCGGTGAACGAGCCCGAGGCGATCGACCCGTAGACCTCGTCGGTGGACACTTGGAGGTAACGCAGGCCGCGCTCGCGGGCGGCCTCCAGCAGCACGTGGGTTCCGTGGGCATTGGTGATGAGGAAGGCGTCGGGGTCGGCGATCGAGCGGTCGACGTGGGTCTCGGCGGCAAAGTTCACGATCGCGTCGCAGCCTGCGATCACACCATCGACGGCCTCGCGGTCCTCGATCGCGCCGCGAACGAAGGCGATGTCGTCGAGCACGCCCTTCAGGTTCTCCTCGCGTCCGGCATAGGTGAGCTTGTCGAGCACGACGATGTCGTCGCCTGCTTCTGCCAGGCGCTGGCGCACGAAGTTGGAGCCAATGAATCCGGCGCCTCCGCAGACCAGCAGCTTCATGGCGAGACTTTCGCGGTCGCGGCCGCGTGCTCAGCGCGGGCGGCGAGGTACCCGGACAGGCCCTCACGCCAGCTCGCGAGCTCTGGAGCGCCCCGCTCGGAGCGCAGCACGCTGTTGGCCGGCCGCGGGGCCGGCCGTGCCATCTCGGCGGTGGTGGAGTCTTCGACCCGGCATCTCACACCAGCTTGGCCGAAGATCTCGGCCGCGAACTCGTTCCAGGAGCAGTCCCCGGCGCCGGCGACGTGCAGGACGCCGCGCAGGTCGGACGCGGCAAGCTCGACCAGCGCCTCAGCCAGATGCACCGTCCAGGTGGGGCAGCCGACCTGGTCGACGACCACCGCTACCGAGTCGCGTTCGGCGCCCAGGCGAAGCATGGTCTCGACGAAATTGCGCCCGCCGACCCCGAACAGCCAGGACGAGCGCACGATGACGTGCTCGCTGCCGGCATGCACGACCGCACGCTCGCCGTCGAGCTTGGTGCGCCCGTAGACCGAGAGCGGATGGGTCGGCGCCGACTCGGTGTACGGGGACGGGCTGGTGCCGTCGAATACGTAGTCGGTTGAGACCTGTACCAGCAGCGCGCCCGCGGTCGCGGCGGCCTGCGCCACGTGGCCCGCGCCCGCGTCGTTGACCATGGCGGCCTCGTCCGGGCTCGACTCGGCACCATCGACGTCGGTCCACGCCGCGCAGTTGACCACCGCATCTGGGGAGGCGTCGAGGAGGCTCCGGCGCACCAGGTCACCATCGGTAACGTCGAGCCGGTGCCGGTCGAGGGCGATCGGCTCGTGTCCGGCGGCGCGGGCCGCCCGGACGACGTCCTGGCCCAGCATGCCTCCGGCGCCGGTGACGAGAAGGCGCATGGCGCCTAGGGATATAGCGCATCCGCGGTCGGTGGGGCCAGTCCATGGCGCTCGTACCGCGCACGCTATCGCTTTGCGCCGAATGCGATCACTAGCATCGACGATGGCGTAGCTTCTGCTTATCCGTGCGGGGCGCGGTTCCTGAGGCGCAATCTCGAGCCGGTTGCAAGTCCTGCCGTGCGGCTATTGTCATTCCGTGAGCGCTGACGAGAACATCGCTGCGGTGCGTGACTTCATCGAGCGCGCATGGAACGCCGGAGACGAAGCTGTCTTCGAAGAGCACCTCGCCGCGGACATCGCACACCCCGGAGGCCGAGAGGGGTTCAAGGCGATGGTTCTGGGCATGCGCGCCGCGTTCCCCGATCTGACCCTGGAGGTTCATGACATCTTCGGCGCGGAAGACAAGGTCGTCACCCGGTTCACGATGCGCGGGACGCACCGAGGAGAGTTCCTCGGAATCGCGTCCACCGATCGGCGAGTGGAGTTCGACGGGATCGCGATCGACGTAATGCGCAACGGCCTGCGGGTCGACGGCTGGGCGCAACTCGACCGGCTCGGTTTGCTCGTCCAGCTCGGCGCCGTCGATCCGCCTTCGGCCGTCGGGCAAGACTGAGCCGTGCTGGGTTTCGCAAGAGCGTCCTTCTTGGGTATTTCTCATTTGAGAGGAAGGTCTTTGCTCCCCTGCTGGGCGGCGTAGAGAGCGTCGAATTCCACGGGCGGAGCGCCCAGCGACTCCTGTAGGTGGACGTTGTTGAACCAGTGGACGAACTCGACGATCGCCACCTCGAGCTACGCATCCGATCGTAAAGTAGCCCCCGCCTGGAAAGCGCCGCCGCAGGCTCCAGGTGGAGTCGACGGTTCGAAAGCGAGCGCTAACCCCGCTCGCCGCAGACGCCCCCCTTGGACGACAGGAAGGAGTCCGTGTAGCCGTACAGAACACGCTCGCTTCTGCCAGCGATTGCGCTAGTCGAGCCCGGCTGTCGGCCGCGAGCGCAGCTCGTCCAATCCAGGCGTGTGGAGTGCCACGCCATGCGCTCTGGGTTAGTCGTCGTGCCCGCGGCGCGGGCCCACGCGGGCCGATGAAAATCGGCGATCCTTAGGGGCGTCGCCCGCGACGCCGTCTTTGCTCTTGGTGCCAGTGAGCCCGAGGTTAGTCTGGCGTGTGGGTCTCCCCGGA
>JBBSIW010000078.1:0-8919 GCA_038231895.1 Solirubrobacterales bacterium
GCAGAGGCCGCCGAGACCTGACCACGATGGACCCCGCCCTCGACGCCTTCCACGAGCTGCTCGGCCAGCTCGACTATTCGATGTTCATCGTCACGACGAACGCCGAGGGCGAGCACTCGGGCTGCCTGATCGGATTCGCCAGCCAGGTCAGCATCGATCCGCCCCGCTTCCTCGCCTGCATCTCACGGCGCAACCGCACGCATGAGATCGCCGAGCGTGCAGCGGCGCTCGCCGTGCACTTCGTCCCCGCCTCCGCAGAAGAGCTGGTCGAGCTGTTCGGCTCGCGCAGCGGTCACGACGTGGACAAGTTCGCCGCCGTCGACTGGCGGTCCGGGCCGGAGGGGATGCCCATCCTCGCCGGGTGCCCCAACTGGTTCGTCGGTCGCGTGCTCGAGCGGCGGGTGCTCGGCGACCACACCGGCTACCTGCTCGAGCCCGTGGCAGCCAACTATGAGCGGCCCGCGGACGAGTTCCCGTTTCACCGGGCGAAGCGGTTTGCGCCCGGACGCGAGGCGTAGGCGCCCTTTAGGCCTCCCCCTGGCGCGCCCCGCTGACCGATTCACCGCCATGGTGATACAGCGACGCCTCCAACCCGTAGAGGAGAGCACCGGCGCCGCTGGACGCGCCGTGACCAACTTCGACACATAGATAGGAGCCCATGTCCATAGATGACAACATCGCCGCCCAGGAGCATCTTGCCCAGAACATCAACGCCGGGAACGTCGAGGCCGCGGTCGAGACCTTTTCTGAAGACGCCGTCGATCACGACCCGGCGCCCGGCCAGGGCCCCGGCCGTGAAGGCTTCAAGGCATTCTTCACCGAGCTGACGACCGCATTTCCCGACGCGCACATCGCGCCCGCGCACATGGTCGCCGATGACGAGCACATCGCCATCGCCTACACGCTGACCGGCACCCACGAAGGCGACTTCAACGGGGTGGCGCCGACCGGAAAGGCGATCGAGGCTCGCGGCGTGCAGATCGGCCGCTTCGAGGGTGGAAAGATCGTCGAGCGCTGGGGCAGCAGCGACGAGTTGGGCATCCTCAAGCAGCTGGGCGTGGACCCCACCGCGGGCTGACCAGGGCGTTTAGTTCCGGGCGTGCCACGGTTCGTGATTCACGCCTTCGGCGATTGGACGATCGCTCGACAGGACTGTCCGGTAGCGAATTTCACCAACCAACACCCCCTCCCCCCGCTCGGGGGCACCTACAGGCCGTCGCGACCGCTTACAGCCAGGTGCCCGGCGTCGTTCCACAGCGACAACACCGGCGTGTCGCGCTCCCACCCCAGCACGCTGACCGTGGCGGTGGAGAGCCCGAAGCGTGCGCCGTCGGCCGCCCCGAGGCCGATCCAGCGCGCCGCAAGTACGCGCAGGACGTGGCCGTGGGCGATCAGCGCGCAGTTCCCGTCGGCGGCGCGCGCCTCGGAGAGGACCCTGTCGACGCGGCCGCCGACCTGCGCAGGATCCTCTCCCCCCGGGCAGCCGTCGCGCCACAGCCACCACTCCGGCCGCCGCTCCCGGATCTCGAGCGTGGTCAGACCCTCGTAGTCGCCGTAGTCCCACTCGCCCAGGTCCTCGCGAACCTGCGCGGCGCCGGCCAGGCCGGCCAGGCGTGAGGTCTCGAGAGCCCTCCCCAGAGGGCTGGTCAAGACCAGGGCGAAGTCACGGCCGGCGAGGGGTACGCCCAGGGCCGCGGCCTGTCGCCGGCCCTCGTCGGTCAATGGAACGTCGGTGAGGCCGGTATGGCGGAGGTCCCGGCTCCACTCGGTCTCCCCGTGACGGATGAGGACGATCTCCGACCCGGTCATGACTCGGCGATCTCGACTCCCTCCGGTAGGCCGGCCGCGGCCGCGGGGTCGAGCACGAGCGTCAGCGAGCCCTCGTCGGGCAACACAAGGCTCGCCGGCGCGTCCTGGCGCGGCTCACCCGCGAAGGCGCGGGACACAGCGTCGGCCTTGTCCTCGCCGGCGATCAGGAACAGGGTTTCCCGCGCCGCTGCGAACACCGGCGGCGTAAGGGTGACCCGGGAGATCCATGGTGCGAGACCCGGCTCCTCCACCGCTACGGCGGTCCGCTTTCGCTCCTCCAGCGCGCTGTGGCCTGGAAACAGCGAGGCTGTGTGCGCATCCGGTCCCAGCCCCATGAGGACGAAGTCAAACCGGGGAACCCCGTCTGCAAACGCTTCCTCCATCAACGACCGATAGGCGTCGGCGGCCTCGCGCGGCTCGCACTCGCCCTCCAACCGCCGAACCACCGGCTGGTTGTCTCCCAGCCGGTCGAGCAGCGCTGCCTTGGTCATTCCGTAGTTGGAGCGCTCGTCGTCGGGGGGTACGCAGCGCTCGTCGCCCCACCACAACGTGACCGCGGACCAGTCGACCTCGAGTCCGGCCAGGGCCTCATAGGCAGCCCGCGGGGTGGAGCCCCCCGAGAGCACCAGGTGGCCGCCGCGGCGGGCGGCGGCGGCCATCCGCTCGGCCGCCTCGCCGGCAGGATCCGCCGTCACGACCGCCCGCGGGCGGACGCTCACGGGAGCATCGCCTGGGCGGCGCCCAGCGCCGGTTCGTAAGTGGGGTCGCGCAGCAGCGCCTGGCGAACGCCTTCGCCCAGGATGCCCTCCTCCCCCCGCGACGCACCGAGCACCCTCCAGTCCGAGGAGCGGCCGTCGCGCGTACGCCGGTGTGCGGTCAACCCGCCCGGCCCCCGCTTGAGCGACAGCGACATTCCCTGGGCGGTCTCGATGGTCACCCCGCACAGTCCCGGCATGTCGAGCGTGGCGGCCTCCTGGAGTCCGAGGGCCACCTCGTGCCGGCGCCCGCGGGCCGTGCCGATCAGGCCGCCGTTGCCGGGCGCCAGGGCGGAGGGCGCCCAGCCAAGGCGCGAGGCCAGCCAGCCCGTGAGCAGCAGCGCCGCGGCGGTCGAGCCGGCGCGGTACGCCACCGTGACGGCGTTGATCTCCCCGAGCGCAGGGCGCCACTGCGCAGGATCGAAGGTCGCTGCCAGGCGCTCGCGCCACGGCGTGCTGCGCAGCCAAGCGAGGTCGACGACGTAGGCGTCGCGCATGAGCTCGCCCACCCGCTCCAGGGCCGCCCCCACGTCAGGCTCCTCCACGGAGTCGAGCAGCACGACGTGGGCCAGCTTCACCAGTGCGTCCACCGCGTCCGGGTGGCCGTGGGGCGACCACACCACGGTGATCAGATCGCTCACCAGCAGGGGGTCAGCGATCGTGTCCAGGTGGCGGAGGTGCTGCGGCCCGACGTCGATCTCCACCTGCTCGCGCACGAGGGCGACCTCGCCCGCGCGGGGCGCGGCCTCCGCCGCTATCGAGGCCCGTGCGTCGAGCCGTGTGCGCCCGGGCTCGACGGCGCACACCACGGTGCGCGAGGCGTGGTAGCGACCCACCCGCTCGAGGCGCTGGCGCACCTCGTCCTTGCGCTCGCGATCGACGACGGCCACCATGTTGAGCACCCGCGCGGGGGCATAGGCCTCGCTCGATGCGTGGCGCTGGCTCAGCAGCGCCCGCAGGGCCGCCGCGACGGCCTCGGGCGTCGTGTTCTCCGCACTCCAAGCGTCCTTGCTCACGTCAGAGCACACGCCAGTGGGCACCATGCTCGAGTAGGCCCTCGGCCTCCGACGGGCCCTGCGATCCGGCCGGGTACTGAGGGGGCGGCTCGCCGGAGGCGCGCCAGGTCTCGAGGATCGGATCGATGATTGACCACAGCGCATCGACCTCGTCGTTGCGGGTGAACAGCAGCGCCTCGCCGCGCATGGCGTCGAGGATCAGCCGTTCGTAGGCCTCCGGTGACTGCGACATGAACGACGTGCCGTAGCGGAACTCCATGTTCACCGGGCGAATGCGCATCCGGGCGCCCGGGATCTTGGCTCCGAGCGAGAGCGTGACGCCTTCGTCGGGCTGGACGGCGAGGATGAGCTGGTTGGGCTGAATGCCCAGGGAGCCCTCCGCCTGGAAGGCCAGATGAGGAACGGGCTTGAGCGTGACGGCGATCTCCGTGACCTTGCGGGCAAGTCGCTTGCCCGTGCGGAGGTAGATCGGCACGCCGGCCCAGCGCCAGTTGTTGACCTCGAGGCGCAGCGCAGCGTAGGTCTCGGTGCCCGAGCCGGCGGGGACCCCCTCCTCCTCCAGATAGCCCTTGACCGGCTCACCGGCCGCGATGCCCGGGCCGTACTGGGCGCGCGCGGTGATCTCGGCCACCTGCTCGGGCGTGGGCGGACGGATCGCGTGCATGACCTTGACCTTCTCGTTGCGGACCTCGTCGGCGTTGAAGGCAGTCGGCGGCTCCATGCACAGCAGCGCCATCAGCTGGAGCATGTGGTTCTGCACGAGGTCGCGCAGCGCGCCGGCGCCGTCGTAGTACCCGGCCCGGGTTCCGATCCCCAGGTCCTCCGACGCCGTGATCTGCACGTGGTCGATGAAATTGCGGTTCCACACCGGCTCGAACATGCTGTTGGCAAAGCGGAAGGCCAGCATGTTCTGCACCGTCTCCTTGCCCAGGTAGTGGTCGATGCGGAACACCTGGGGCTCGCGGAACACGCGCAGGACGTCGCGGTTGAGCTTGCGCGCCGAGTCGAGGTCGTAGCCGAAAGGCTTCTCGATGACCACGCGCACCTCGGCGTCCCTGCGCCGGTTGAGCTTTGACTCGCCGAGCGCTCCCACGATCAGCGAGAAGAACTGCGGCGCGGTGGAGAGGTAGAACACGCGGTTGAACACGATCCCCGCCTCCGCGTCGAAGCCGTCGATGATCTGGTGCAGGCTGTCGTACACCGAGGGGTCATCGAACACACCGGGCACGTAGCGGGCGTGCCCCAGCAGGGCGTCGAGGACCTCGGCCCTGGGCGGCGTGCGCGAGAACTGCTCGATCGCCTCGCGCATCTCCTGCTGAAAGTCCTCGTGGGGCTTCTCCCGACGCGACACCCCGATGAGGTTGAAGCGCTCGGGCAGCGAACCCTCATGCGCGAGGTTGTAGAGCGCGGGCAGCAGCTTGCGCTTGGCCAGATCCCCCGTGGCGCCGAAGATGACCAGGGTGGTGGGATGAACCGGAACGCGCTCCAACCCCTCGGTCAGCGGGTTCTCCTGCATGGTGGCCACGGTTAGCGCAGCAGCGCCCTGAGCCTTACGGTCAGGCCGCCCAGCGCCTCCAGGGAGTCGCCGTCCAAGCGCACGCGCTCCGCGGGGAGGTCGTGCTCGCGCAGCGCGTAGAGGTCGCCGGTGGCCGCGGCGTGCTCCAGCACGCCAAACGTATACCCCTCCCCCGCGATGTCGAGGTCCCCGGCGCCCTCGCGGACGAGTTGGAGGAACACGCCGCTCGGCGGACCGCCCTTGTGCAGCTGTCCCGTCGAATGCTGAAAGCGCGGCCCGTACCCGAAGGTGACCGCGCACCTCGTATGCTCGCGGATGGCCTCGCGCAGCTCGGCGACGACATCGTCGAGCTCGTCGGAGGGCTCCAGGTAGGCGAGGATCGCCACGTAATGCGGCGGCGCGGCATTGGCCAGCAGCGCGATCAGTGCCCGGTCGTCGGCCTCGCCGACCGCCGGCAGGTGGCCCTCGGACTCATAGCTCGCGAGCACCTCGTTGGTGTGGTCCTTGGCAAGCTGCACGTCGGGTTGGTCGAACGGGTTGACCCCAAGCGCCCATCCCGCGACTGCGGTCGCGAACTCGGCGAAGAAGAAGATGCTCCCGAGGTCGGCCGCCCCGCGGACCGAGAGGGTGATGGCAGGATGGCCCGCCTCGGCGAGTGCGCGCAGCTTGTGATCGAGCTCCTCGTCGGGCTCCTCAGCGTTGCGAAGGTAGACGAAGACGCGATCGTCAGCGTAGGCCTCGGGACCGCCGGGCCGTTCGTCGACCACCGGCACCACGCCGCGACCCTGCTTACCGAGGCTCTCGGCGACCAGCTGCTCGACCCAGAGGCCGAAGCTCGCGACCGGTTCCGAGACGAGGAACGTCAGCTTGTCGCGCCCCTCGCGGGCGAGCGCGCCGATGGCAACGCCCAGCCACAGGCCGGTATTGCTGCTGGGATCGTCATAGCTCATGCAATTCTGCTCGGCGACCTGGCAGCGGTGCAGGAGGGCCTCGACCGCCACCCCCATGCAGGCGGCGGGAACCAGGCCGAAGTGGGAGAGCACCGAGTAGCGCCCGCCGATGTCCGGGTCGTTCTCGAACACGCGGCGAAAGCCCCGCGCCTCGGCCAGTTCCGTGAGAGGGCTGCCAGGGTCGGTGATCGTCACGAAGTGCCTGCCCGCCTCGGGTTCGCCGATCGCCTCGCTCACTCGCGCGTAGAAGTGCTTGAAGTGCGAGAGCGTCTCGATCGTCCCACCCGACTTCGAGGAGACGATGAACAGCGTGTGGGCGACGTCGATGGCTTCCTCCATCTCGCGCACCGCCTTGGGATCGGTGGAGTCGAGGACGTGGAGTCGCATCGACCCCTCGATCTCCCCGAACGTCCGCCCGATGACTTCCGGCCCGAGGCTCGAGCCGCCCATCCCGAGCAGCACGGCGTCGGTGAGGCCGTCGCTCAGGCACTCCTCGACGAAGGCATGCAGGTCGCCGACGTGCTCGAGCATCGGCTCGGAGATGGTCAGCCAACCCAATCGATCTCCGATCTCCGGCTGCCCGGCCTCGCCCCACAGGGTGTCGTCCTTGCGCCAGATCCTGCGAGCCACCTGCTGGGCTGCGGCCTGCTCCATGAGGTCGGCGATGGCCGACTCGAGATCGTCGGGGATCACCGAGCTGATCGTCGGGGGGCGCCCGATGACCACGGCCTCGCGGCGATCGTCGACGCCTTCGATGAGCTCTTGCATTGCCTGGGCGAACAAATCGATGCCGTCGTCGAGCAGCTTCTGCGTGACCTCCTCGAGGTCGATGCCGGCCTCGACCAGCGCGGCCAGCTGTGCCGAGGGATCTTGGTCGGCGGTGGCACCGGCCACGTCCCCGTGGTCGGCCATCGCGCCCAGCGTGGCCATCGGCATGGTGTTGACCGTGTCTGGCGCCACCAGGCCCTCCACGTACATCGTGTCGCGGTAATGCGGGTTCTTGACGCCCGTGGAGGCCCACAGCGGACGCTGGACCCGGGCCCCGGCCTCACGCAGCGAGACGAACCGCTCGCCATGGAAGATCTCCTTGAAGCGCTGATACGCGGCGCGCGCATTGGCGACTGCCGCGGTGCCGAGCAGATCGTGGCGGCCCATCTCGGTGAGCCGATTGTCCACCTCGGTGTCCAACCGCGAAACGAAGAACGAGGCCACCGAACGCATGTCGACGGACTTGCCCTCGGCGAGCCGGCGCTCCAGGCCGCGGATGTAGGCCTCCGCGACGTTGGTGTAGGACTCCACCGAGAACAGCAGCGTCACGTTGATGTTGATGCCCTCGTAGATGGCCTGCTCGATCGCGGGGACGCCCTCGGTCGTGCCCGGGATCTTGATCATCGCGTTAGGCCGGTCGACGCCCGCCCAGTAGGAGCGCGCCTGCTCGAGCGTGCCCTCGGTGTCGAGTGCGTAGAGCGGCGACACCTCCAGGGAGACGAAGCCATCGTCGCGGTCGTTGGCCTCCCACACCGGGCGCAGCAGATCGGCTGCGAGCTGCACGTCGGTGATCGCGATGCGGTCGTAGATGGCGTGGGCGTCCAGTCCCTCCTTGGCCATGCTCGCAAGCTCGGCGTCGTAGTCGTCGGAGCCCAGGATGGCCTTCTCGAAGATCGACGGGTTCGATGTGACCCCGCGCAGCGAGTCCTGCTCGATCAGGCGCCGCAGCTCGCCGCCCTCGACCAGGTTGCGGCGGATCTGGTCCAGCCACACGCTCGTGCCCGCCTCTGTGAGGGCGGCCAGACGGGGGTTGACCTCGGCGCTGACGCTCATGCAGGTGCTCCTGGCCTGTGTTCGCAGGAAACGGCGGCCCCCACCAGTGACCGTGGTTGCTCGCCGACGATACCGCGTGCCAAGCCCCAGGGGGCCGCCGCGACTTCTACGCGGTGGCCTGGTCGAGGTAGGGCGCCAGGTACCGCGCCGCGATCTTCGACGGGGGTGACCAGGTCGGCGTATCGGTGATCTCCGAGCTGAAACCGTGGCCTCCGGTGACGTGGGCGCTCAGGTGGCGGGGCTTGCGGCCGGTCATCAGGACGCCGTGGATCTCGGGATGGAAGGGCTTTGGCTCGACGGGCGCGCCAACCAGTCCGGCAATCGTCAGCGCCACAGTGTCCGCCTGCTGGGCGGCGATGCCGCCATGTTTGATGGCGAAATCGGTTCCGTCTCCCGCAGCGTAGACCCGCTCCACATCTCGTACCCGCCCGTAGAGATCCACGGGAATGAAGCCGTGCGCGTCGCCGGGCAAACCCTCGACTGCCGGGCCCATCAGTTCGGGGAGGGCGACCACGCGATCGACCTCCAACCCACGATCGCCGGGCGCGATCACCACGTGTCCCCTCTCCGGGATCTCGGCGTAGGCTGAGGCGATCACAGCGATCCCCGCCTCGGCGAGCAGCTCTGCGATCCCCGTGCTGGCGCCCTGTCCGAAGATCGCCAACGGCGTGTCCTCGGGTGTGACTATCGTGATCGCGAGCTCGGCGCTTGTGTCATAGGCGCGCTCGGCGGTCATCAGCGCGAGCTCGTAGGTCGGCAGCGGCCAGGCCATGCGCGGGGGGATCACGAAGGCGACGCTGTGGACGTAGCCGCCCTCGACGCCGTGACCCTCTTCGGCCGCGGTCCATCAGCGCAATTTACGCATTATGAGATGGCCGGTAGGTGCAGATCAGGACGCCGGTCCTGGCAGTCGTGGTGGAGACCAGCTCGAGCGGGCGGGCCTGTCCGTCGTCGGGGAACACCCGCTTGCCGCCGCCGAGCAGGATCGGCTCGATCATCAGGCGATACTCGTCGACGAGGTCGTGTTCGATCAGCTGCGCGGCGAGCGAGGC
>JBBSIW010000079.1:0-8894 GCA_038231895.1 Solirubrobacterales bacterium
CTTCCCGATGAGCAGCCAGGAGCGTGTCTACCGGGTGGTGGAGCACTACGTCAGCCTCGCCGATTCCTGGGTGGCCCAGCAGCCCCGGCAAGGGTACGACGCCGACGGCAACGCGCTGCAATGTCGCGCCACCACCCGCAAGGGCACCGCGTGCCAGCGCGTGCCGCTGCCCCACAACGGGTACTGCCCGTCTCACCAGCACCTGGCCGAGACTGAGGAGCGAGAGCTCCACCCGCCGCTGGCGGCCTAGCCTTCCGGCCAGGCGGTTCTCAGCAGCAGGGCGGGCCGTACCCGCCGCCGCCCGGCGTGCGCACCGTGACGAGCTCACCGGGCGTCAGCTCTCGCCCGACCTTGGGCGCGAGCTCGTCCTCGCCGAGCGCGTTGCGCCCGGTCCGCCCGGCGCCTCCGCCCCGCGCTCCCTGCGGAGCGTGACGGCGACGATCGCTGAGAAGCGACAGATACGCCGGCTCCAGGACCCGCACCGCGCGCTCGATCCCATCGCCGCCCCGGTGCTCGCCCGCGCCGCCCGACCCATAGGCCAGCTCGTAGCGCTCCACCCGCAGCGGGTATTCGAGCTCCAGCGCCTCGATCGGGGTGTTCAACGTGTTGCTCATGCCCACGTGGACTCCGGACGCGCCGGGTCCGGCGGCGCTGGCGCCCTGGCCGCCGCCGATCGTCTCGTAGTAGGTCCAGTCGGCCCCTCCGATCACCAGGTTGTTCATCGTGCCCTGTCCCTGGGCCGGCAGCTCGAGCGCCTCGGCCAGGGCCAGCAGCACCGTGTCGGCGATGCGCTGGCTGGTCTCGACGTTGCCGGCGACGACGGCCGCCGGACGGCGCGCGTTGACGAGCGACCCTTCGGGGGCGGCGATCCGGAGCGGGGCGTAGGTGCCGGCGTTGGCGGGCACGTCCGCCGGCAGGAGGACCCGCAGGGCGAAGTAGCACGCCGAGCGGGTGACCGACAGTGGGCAGTTGACGTTGCCGGGCACCTGATCCGACGTGCCCGCGAAGTCGACCTCGAGCTCGTCGTCCGCGATCGTCACCTTGACGCACAAGGGGACGTCCTCGTCGCGCACGCCGTCGCCCTCCATCTCGCTCCCGGCCTCGTAGGTGCCGTCGGGCATCTCGCGGAGCGCCTCGCGCGTGCGGCGCTCGGCGTAGTCGATCACCTCCGCCATGGCGGTTTGCACGGTGTCGGCGCCCCGGCGCTCCATGAGCTCGGTCAGGCGCTCCTCGGCCCGGCGGTTGGCGGCCAGCTGTGCACGCAGGTCACCCCGTCGCACCTCGGGCGTGCGCACGTTGGCGAGGATCAGTTCGATCGCCTCGTGCGCCGGCTCACCGCCGCGCACGAGCCGCGTCGGCGGGATCACGAGCCCCTCCTGGTAGATCTCGCGCGAGTCCGCGGGCATCGAGCCGGGGCGCATGCCGCCCACGTCCGAGTGGTGCGCCCGTGTGACCGCGTAGCCGACGACCTCATCCTCGTAGACCATCGGCGCCACCAGCGTGAGGTCGGGAAGATGGGTTCCGCCCGTGTAGGGATCGTTGAGCGCGAACACGTCACCGGGCTCGGGGTCGCGTGCGATGACCGCCGCCACGGCTTCGGGCATTGCCCCCAGGTGCACCGGGATGTGCTCAGCCTGGGAGACCATCCGCCCTCCAGCATCGAACAGCGCGGCCGAGCAGTCGCGGCGCTCCTTGATGTTCGACGAGTAGGCCCCGCGGATGAGCACGGCTCCCGCCTCCTCGGCGATGCCGACCAGCGCACTGGCCAGGACCGAGAGGGTGACCGGGTCAAGGCGCTCCTGGCTCATGGGTTGCTGCCCAGGACGAGCGTCCCCACCTCGTCGACGGCGCCCTCCCAGCCGGGGCGCACGACGCAGGTGGCCTGTGAAAGCTCCACGATCGCGGGGCCTCTGACTTGCGAGCCCACACCCATGGCGGCGCGCGCGTGGACGTCGACCTCGGTCCACGCGCCGTCGAAGTTCGCGCGCCGCCGGGACGGAGCGCGCGCGCCGCCCGCTGGCGCGGCCTCGCGCAAGGGCGGCTTTTCGACCTCGACCGTGGTGACGAGTCGTAGGTTGACAAGCTCAATCGCCTCCTCGTCGACGCGAAAACCGTAGCGGCGCTCGTGCGCGGCGTGGAATCGCTCGCCAAGCGCGTCGACGTCGTCCGCGTCGACGATGAGCTCAAAGGACTGGCGGCGGTAGCGCAGGTCCGCCCGGCGCTGGAAGTCGGGCCGCTCGAGGCCCTCGCCTGCGCGCTCCTCGAGCTCTGCAAACGCCTCCCCGAGCTTGTCGGCGTCGACGCCGGCGAGCTCGGCACGGTAGGGAGCTACGGCGTCGCGGCGCAGGTCCGAGATGGCCAGGCCGAGCGCGCTGAGCACGCCGCCGGCCTTGGGAACCAGGACGGTCGCGATCCCGAGCTCTTCGGCCAGCGC
Source organism: Solirubrobacterales bacterium (assembly GCA_038231895.1). Classification (GTDB taxonomy): domain Bacteria; phylum Actinomycetota; class Thermoleophilia; order Solirubrobacterales; family Solirubrobacteraceae; genus JALYZC01. The sequence continues at coordinate 2,435 of JBBSIW010000079.1, forward strand.
ACATGCGTGCATGGCGCCGGCGCCGCCGAAGGCGACGAGGGCGAAGTCGCGCGGGTCCAGACCGCGCTCCACGGATATGACGCGCAGCGCGCGCACCATCTCCGCGTCTGCGACCGCCACGATCCCCAGCGCCGTCTCTGAGGCGTCGAGGTGCAGCGAAGCACCCACGCGCTCGAGCGCGGGGGTCGCCCGGTCGGCCCGCAGCCTCACCTCGCCGCCGAGCTGCGCTCCGTCCTCCAGGTAGCCGAGATGCAGGTTGGCGTCGGTCACCGTCGGCTCCTCTCCGCCCCGGTCGTAGGCCGCCGGTCCGGGGTCGGCGCCCGCCGACCGCGGCCCGACGCGCAGTGCGCCGCCGGGATCGGCCCAGGCGATCGATCCGCCGCCGGCGCTCACGGTGTGCACATCGACCATCGGGAGCTTGAGCGGCACGCCGGCGACAACCGACTCGGTGGTCGTCTGAGCATCGCCGCCGCGAATCGGCGCCACATCCGTGCTCGTCCCGCCCATGTCGAAGCTCAGCACGTCCTCGTAGCCGCTCGCGGCCGCGGCAAAGGCCGCGCCGATAACGCCTCCTGCCGGTCCCGAGAGCACGCACGCCGCGGGGAGCTGCGCCGCAACGGACATGTCCACCACCCCGCCGGAGGACTGCATGACCATCGGCGCGGGCATCGAGGCGCGCTGCACCTGCTCAGCCAGGCTGCGCAGGTAGGCGCCGAGCCGTGGAGCCAGGTACGCGTTGGCGGTGGTCGTGGAAAAGCGCTCGTACTCGCGGAACTCGGGCAGCACATCGCTGGAGAGCGACACGTGCACATCGGGCAGGGCGTCCCGCAGCGCAGCGCCGACCGCCTGCTCGTGCTCGGGATGCGCGAAGGCGAACAGGAGGCAGACGGCCACCGCCTCCACCTCCGCGGCGCGCAGCGCAGTCACCACCTCCTCCACCCCTCCCTCCTCGAGCGCCTCGAGCTCGCCCTCGGGGCCCATGCGCTCGCGCACGCAGAAGCGCAGCTCACGGGGAATGAGCGCCGGTGGACGATCAGCGGTGAGATCGTAGAGCGACGGCCGATTCTGGCGCGCGATCTCCAGCACGTCACGAAAGCCTTCGGTCGTGACCAGCGCGGTGCGCGCGCCCCGGCGCTCGAGCAGGGCGTTGGTGGCGACGGTCATCCCGTGGGCGAAGGCGACGACGTCCGCGGCGGCCACATCGGCGCGCTGCACCACCGCCATCACGCCGCGCGACTGGTCCTCGGGGGTCGACGGGACCTTGCCCGTCACGAGCTCGCCGTCGACGAGGGCGACCAAGTCGGTGAAGGTGCCCCCGACGTCGACTCCCAGCCGCGCGCCCGCCACGCGAGGATTGTCTCAGAGCCTGCGTTGTTGGGGCCTTCTGCTGCGGATCCCGTGGCCTCGAAACCCGCGTGTTTGCGGGATTATTTGGGGTTTCTGGCGGAATCGCATAGACTGCTGGCCCCCCGCCGGTACACCCGTCGTCGCGGGGATCGAGTCGACGTAAGTCCTCGCCGTTTTTATGCCGATCGCTTTTAAAGAATGGGCTGTCACCGTGCGCGCGCTCGCCGAGGGCGAGCAGCTCGTCACCCTGCGCAAGGGCGGCATCCGTGAGGCTGACAAGCACTTCGAGCTCGATCACCGCCGGTTCTTCCTCTATCCGACCTTCGATCACCAGCGGATCGACCTCGTGCGAGAGTCCCATCGTCCGGAGCTGCGGCGCGCGCTCGAAGAGGGCGTGTGGGCCGACGGCGAGCCGGCCGCCCACGCCTGGACCGACGACGGCGGCATCCAGCAGCCCGATCGCGTTCGGATTCGCGCATGGGCCGAGGTCGCGGGTCATTTCACGGTGACCGATCGGCGGGCGGTGGACGGGCTCTCGCCATATTACGTGTGGACGCCCGACTACGCGGAGAAGCGCCTGGCCTGGAAGCGGCGCCACCCCCTTCACGTGCTCCTGCTGCGCACCTACCGGATCCCCCGCCCGGTCACGGTGAAGGTGCGCGACGACTACGGCGGCTGCCGGTCATGGCTCGAGCTCGCGCGCGAGCTGCCCTTCGAGGGCACGCCAGTGCTCTCCGACGACGAGTTCGAGCGGGCCGCGGAGCAGATCGCGGCCATCGCCTCGGACGTCCAGCCGGCCTTCGCCTGAGGAGCCGACGCCACCTCACGGTGGCTGCGGCTACGGTGGGGCGGTGTCCTGGGTCGAATCGGTCTCGCCGTCGTTTCGCGCGCGCTTCGAGGAACGCGACGCGGATGAGGCCGACCGGGTGCTCGATCAGCTCGAACGCGCACGAGAGCGCTTGGCACGGCACTTCGCCCGTGTCCCCGGCGAGCTCACGGTGGTGGTCCACGACTCCAGCCTCGCGCTCTCCCTCGCCCAGCCCTACCTGCCGCTGGCGCGAATGGTCACCGCGCCAGCGGGCCGGCGGTACCTGGCGGGATGGTTCGGCGCCAACGAGCTCCACGTGCTTGCGCCGCGGCTGCTCGAGGCCCGTGCCTCCGGGGTGGCCGGATCGCGCGAGCTGCTGCTGCTGACGCCCAGCGCCATGTACGCGAGCGTGGTCGTCGGCGCCAACAATCCGGAGCTGCCGCCCCCGTTCACCCTGGCGAGCTTCATGCGCTATCTGCGCTGGGCCTGGCTCGCCCAAGGCGCGGCGCAGTACTTCGCCGGTCAGGTGGAGCATCTCCGGCCTGCCATCGCGCGCCGTCTACGTGAGGGAGCGCAGCCCAGCTTCCCGCCCGGCGTCCGCGACGCGGCGCTGCTCGGGGGCACCGTGTTCGACCTGCTGGCTTGCGAGGAGGGCGAGGCAGCCGCGGCGCGGTTGGCCGGGCGCCTGCATCCCGACGGCCCCGAGGCAGCCCTGACCAAGGCGTTCGGCGAGCGTGCGGTCGCCCACACGGCACGCACCTGGCACGCGCACCTGGCGCGCTTGGGCGGCTCCGCCTGAGTCCGAGCCGCCAAGCCGGACGTCGGCGCCGTTAGAGCCTCCGGTTGTTCGGGCGCAATCCCACCTAGATGAGCTCGGTGCCCAGCCAGGCGATGATCGCCACGAGGGCGAACGCCCCGAGGAGCCCCGCCAGTAGGCGCCCGGGCGACACCAGGTCACTCGAGGGGCCGGTCGGGAGCAGCTCCGCCTCGAGCAGCACCTCGCGGGCCACGCCGGCTCCGGACTCGGGGACGAGCACGTCACGCGGGCCCGCGGCCAAGTAGTCGGGCACGTCGAAGCCGCGGGCGCGCCGCAGCAGGCTCGGCACCCCCTCCTCCAGGAGCAGGCCCTGGATGAACTCGGCTTCGGGCTGGTTGCGGCCGCCGGCGACGCGCACGAGCTCTCCCTCCGCGAGCTGCGGCTTGATCTTGCGCGCGCGCTCGTGACGGTCGCTGGTCGGCGCGTGCAGCTCCTGGTCCCCCGGGTACACGAGCGGCATGCCGCAACCGCGGCAGAAGCGCTCCTCGGAAGTATGCGTGGAAGCGCAGCGGGGGCAGACCAGCGGGTTCGGACTCATGACTCGATCGTGAGCTGCACCTCGTGCACCGCGGAGTCAAGGATGCGATACGCCTTGACCTCGGGCTCGGGTCCGGCGACGCCGACGATCACGTACAGCGCGTGCGGATGAAAGGCGAGGTTCACGTCCGTCTGGGAGGGGTAGGGCGCGCTGCGCGTATGGGAGTGGTAGATCGCCCCCAGCTCCAGGCCCGCTTCGTCGATCGCCATCTCGATGCGGAATTGATCCCGCGGTTCGATCTCGTATCGCAGCGGGCTGGCCGCGGCGTTCGTCGCCCGGTAGACCTCGACGGCGCGACCGTCCTCCGCCGCGATCATCCCGCAGCACTCGTTCGGCGCGTCCTCGCGGGCATGCGCCACGATTTCATCGATCAACTCCCGCGAGAGGCGCACGGCGGCGAGGCTACCAGCGAGGGTGCGGCGCCCGGGAGCGCCCGGGAGCGCGCAGAGGCGCGGGCGCTACTTGGACTTGGCGGGAAGCGCGGGCTTCTCGTCGTCGTCGTCGTCGCCCTCGTGATCCGGCCCGCTGATCGAATCCTTGAACTCGCGCATCCCGCGACCCAGCGAGCGGCCGACGTCGGGCAGCTTCTTTGGGCCCAGCACGAGGAGCGCGATGACCAGGACGACGATGAGCTCCATGGGTCCGACCTGAAAAGGCATACCAGAAGCACTGTAGCGCGCCCGAGGCGCTAGCCCGAGCGCTTCCCAGTCTCGAACGCGTTGGGGGCGGGGTTGCGCTTGAGCGCTTGGCGCAGGACGACCAGGTGCTGGCCCTCGGCGGCCATGATCTGCGCGCCGGTCTGAAGCAGCTTGGTGTCGCGGAGCTTGCGATGGGCCTCGTAGTAGGCGGCGACGGCCATGGTCTCGAGCTCGATCGCAAATTGCAGCAACGCGGCCTGGCTGCGCAGGCGGTGCAGGGGCGCCAGCAGCCTGGGGTCCGTGGCGGTCGGCGGCGATCCTCCGAGGCCCTTGAGCGCCGCGCTCAACGCGTCGGCGTGCTCGCTCTCGTGCCGGCGAAACAGCCTGGCGACGGCTGTGACCTTGGGGTCGAGCAGCCTGCTGTTGACGGCAGCCTCGTAGGCCGCCACCGCGGTGTTCTCCAACACGATGGCGCTGGAGAGGATCGCCCCATCGCCATCGGCTGCGGCGAAGGCGTTGCGAACCGAGAGCAGGGCCGGGACGGTGCAGGCGCCCACGAGAGCGGCACCCGTCGTAAGCCCCAGGCGCATGGCGTCACGCCGGCTCGTCTCCAGCTCGACGACAGCCGCCGTATCGGCCGCACCGTCCTCGACGCGGAGTCGCTCGGATCGCTCGGCGACACCCATGCCTACTTCTTTCCCACCACGAAGGCGGCCGGGACCTGCGGGTGGCCCAGCGCGCCCGTGATCACCGCGAGGTGCTCGGCCTCGTCGGTGACGATGGACGCCGCGGTGGCGCGCAGGTCTCCCGACGAGAGCTTGGGCAGGGCGTCGATGTAAGCGGCGATGGCGACGTTCTCGAGCATCGCAACCATCGTGAGCACCTGCTGCTGCGTGCTGAACTTGGCAAAGTCGTAGCGGGACTTGGGCTTGACCGGCCGGCCCCCCGCCTGGAGCACGACTTGCGAGAGGGCGTCGGCGTGATCCTTCTCCTGGCTCAGGAACTGGCGCGCAAGGGTACGGACATCACCCGTGAGCATCGGAGCGCCCGCCGTGTAGGCGGCGACCGCCATGTTCTCGAGATCGATCGCGCTATTGAGGATGTCGACGTCTGCCGAAGGCTCCTTCTTCTTCGCGTCGCCGCACGCAGTCAGGAACGCGGCCGAGCCTCCTCCCACGGCCACACCGGAGGCGCGGAAGAATCTCCTGCGTGAGAGCGGGTCCCGTAGGACCCGTTGCACGTCCACTGGCCCTCCTGATGTTTCGTGGGTCACGGGATGGGTGCGCCGCGCTACGCGCGGCGGATCATTCTCCCGGCGGTTTACGCTGGTGTCGCGAAGCGGAGGGGCCGGAATTCGCCTACCACCACACGGTGGCGTCGAGCTCTGCTACCTCGTCCACCGGCTTGGTGTAGATCCCCGAGGAGAGGTACTTCCAGCCGTCATCGCAGACGACGAAGACGACGTTGCCCTCGTCGAGCTCGTTGGCGATGCGAACCGCGATCGAGGCGATGGCCCCGGAGGACACGCCGGCGAACAACCCCTCCTCGTCGAGCAGCTTTCGCGTCCAGATCACCGCATCGCGGTTGGTGACGAAGATCTTTCGGTCAAGCAGCGACAGGTCGATGATCGGCGGGATGAAGCCATCGTCGAGCGAGCGCAGCCCTTGCACCGGCTCGCCCTGCATGGGCTCGGCGGCGACGATCCGGATCGCGTCGCCGAACTCCTCCTTGAAGCGGCGGCCGTTGCCCATGAGGGTGCCGCCGGTGCCCAGCCCGGCCACGAACGCGCTGATCTCGTCGAGCTCCTCCAGGATCTCGGCCGCGGTCCCGTGATAGTGGGCCAGCGGGTTGGCCTGGTTGCCGTACTGGTAGGGCATGTAGTACGCCGGCTCCCGCTCCGCCATGTCCAGCGCCATCTCGACCGCGCCGTTCGAGCCCTTGCTCCCCTCGCTGTAGACGATCTGGGCGCCGTACATCTCCAGGAGCTGCGTACGCTCGGGCGTGACGTTCTCCGGCATCACGACCTTGACCGGATAGCCCTTGCGCGAGCAGATCATGGCCAGCGAGATGCCGGTGTTGCCGGAGGTCGGCTCGAGGATCGTCTGGCCCGCGCCGATCGCGCCCTTCTCCTCGGCGTCCTCGATCATGGCCCGCGCCACGCGATCCTTCACCGAACCGGTCGGGTTGTGGGACTCGAGCTTGGCCCAGATGCGCACGCCCGTCTTGGGCGACAAGCGCTTGAGCTCGACCAGCGGCGTATTGCCAATGGCCTGGACGATGTCGCCATAGCGCCCCCCGCAGGGCTTGTTCTC
>JBBSIW010000080.1:0-8826 GCA_038231895.1 Solirubrobacterales bacterium
CCCTCGGGGCCTGGATCCCGATCCGGACCTTCTCGCCGGCCACCGACAAGACCGATACCTCGATTTCGTCGCCGATCATGATGCTCTGATTGGACTTGCGTGTGAGTACCAACATGCGTATGCCTCCCTGCCCGCCTTGGATCGACCCACTAAAGCAAGTCCCTGCATCCGATGCAACGCTGCTGCACCATCGGTCGCGGCGGCCCTTTCCGCTAGGCTGCGGCGCGCTCATGGCTCGCCAATCGCTGCGCCCGCACCTCAACCAGATCCGGACCTGGGCTCGCCAGGGGCGAACCGACGCGTGGATCGCACACCAGCTCGACGTCAGCGTGCAGCAGATCTCCGCCTTCAAGCGCGACAACGAGCTCGTGGACGACAGCCAGGGGTCGGACTTCGACAACGAGATCGACCTCCGCGCCGAGGACGACGCCCTCGTGGCTGCTGAGCTCGAAGCCGTCGAAGCCGAGGCCTCTGAAACTGAGGCGGATGTGAGCATCGACGATGAGGAGGCGGCCGCCAAGCCCGCACGGCGTCGGGGACGCCGGAGGGGACGCGGGCGCCGACCTGTCGGGGGCGGTGTGCTCGAGGGCACCTTCGATCACGGCGAAGAGGGCTACGGCCTGTGGCTCGATCCCGTCGTGCAGGATGACCCGGTGTACGCAGAGCACTGGGCCGGCCACCGGCCGGTCACGGTGACCATCGAGGAGAATCAGATCGTGATCCGGCGAGCCGGCGACCACGAAGCCGCTGACGACACCTAACGGCTAGCGGGCCGTGATGCGACCACCGGCGAAATCGTCGGCTTCCCGCACGTAGCGCGAGAATGCGGCGCCGGCGACGGTCTGCATGTCCCAGGCGACGGGCTCGTCGGGCGCGCATGCCATCGCCAGGTCCAGACACCAGTCGGTACCGGTCTCGTAGAGCTCGACGAGCTCAGCCGTGGCGAACCTGCCCCCCAACCGACGCCGCAGGCCGGCCACGATGCGGTCGCTCACGCGTTCCAGGGCCGGGCGCTGAGTCAGCGGCGCCTCGCGCAGGCGCCGTTCTCCCTCCCGCCATTGGAAGATCGCGTGCTCGAAATCCACCTCGCGCCACAGTAGCAACGCCCACGGCCCGCCTCGGCCCCCCCTCGAGCGCTATCCGCGGCCCAGGTTCTGGATGATGAAGGCACGCTCGCCCAGGCGGACCATGCCGAGCTTGCGAGCCTCGGTCTCCAGCGTTCGAGGGTCCTCGAGCGCGCGCCGCCTGGCCTGCAGCCTGCGATTCTCGGCTTCCAGGCGGTGGACCTCCGCGCGCTTGCCCTTGGACTCCCGCCACGTGGAGACGAACGAGCGCGCCGGTCCGACGTAGAGGATCAGGACAAGTCCGAGCACGAGCAACAGCGCCACCCGTCCGACCCGATCCCAGCGGACGCTTCCGCTCGCCATCGCGCGCGCCAGCCGGGGCCGGCGTCGAGCATCCGAGCGGCGGGTGGAGGAATGGACGGCGGGAGCCATGCCTTGTAGCTTCGTTCGCTCCCGCCACCCTCCTTCCTCCCCCGCGCTACCGCAGCCCGGGCGGCACCGACCGCAGGTCGGGCAGAGGCGCGCGCTGCAGGCGCTGATAGGCAAAGGCACCCAGCAGGAGGAACAGCCCGAGCGCGATGAACGAGACCACGCGGTAGAGGGACGTCAACGTCGAGAGGTCGTAGAGGAAGACCTTCGCGATGACGATGCCCAGCAGTGCCAGCGCGCCCAGCCGCAATGCGGGCAGATCGGCGCGCAGGCCCACGACGAGGGTGGCGACTCCGACTACGCTCCAGAGCACGCTGAGCAGCAGCTGGCCCTGTTGGCGCACCGGCAGGTCGATGTCTCCCACGACCTGCTGCTCGGACCCCGGCTGGTAGAGGCCGATCAGCACCGTCGAGGCGAGATAGAGCAGGAAGACGCCCGCCGCGAGCACCATCGCCCACCGCAGCACGGGCTCTGCCCGCCACATGTTCCCGAGGCGCAGCGCGCCGAAGGCCACGGCGCCCAACGCCACTGCGGCGCCAACGGGGTCCTCGAGACCGTGCACCAGCGCGTCGGGCGGCGCCACGGCAAGAGCGAGCATGCCGGCAGCCGCGAGGTGCACCGGGGCGCCGCCGGCCGCCACCACATCCCGGGTGCGCCGCGCGATCAGCGCCAGAGCCGCCGCCTCCAGCGCCCACGCCGCTGCGAGCGCGGCCCCGTCGAGGGTGACCGCGGTCAGGTAGAAGGAGACGAGCAGACCCAACGAGTCCAGAGCCCGGCGCCAGGCGCTGACACCGGCCAGACGCGCGGAGGTAAAGCAGCCGGCCGCCACCGCCGCGAGGCCGAGGGCCGGACCGAGCAGAGCCTCGACGCCTGCGCCGATCGCGGACGGCGGAGCCTGCAGGTAGGCCGAGATCAGCGCCAGCGCCGTGTGGCCGCCGAGGCCGAGCGCCGCGAGCGAGGCGTCGCGGGGTCGATGGCCGCTGCGCGACAGCAGGCCCGCACACGCCACCCCGGTCAGGGCCCAGGCCGCGGGAATCCCGGGGCCGGAGACCACCGACGTGAGCGCAACGTCACCCACGAGCACGCCGATCACCACGAGCAGGAGCCCGGTCTCACGCCCGATCGCGGGCAGCCGCCGCAGGGCGAGGCAGCCGGCGGCGACGTGCGCCGCGGCCAGCGCCACCAGCCACGCCTTGGCGCCCAGCGGCGCACCGAGCTCGAGCAAGGTCGCCCGCCCCAGCAGTCCGAGGACGAGCGCATTGCACACGAGGAGGAAGGTCGAGGAGGCGCGCAGGCTCTCGGCCGGTGCCTGGCGCTCGAGGCCAAGGGCCGCGGCGACAGTGAGCGCCCCGAACGCGCTGAGGACGGCCACGGCGGTGACGACAGGCAGCTCGGGAGTGCTCAACAGCCAGATCGCCCACTGCGGCGTGGTGATGACGAAGGCCACGCAGGCCAGCCAATCCCATCGCTGCCACACGAGGACTCCCACGGCGGAGAGCCCGGCCACGAAGAGTAGCGCTGTGGTGGCCGCGCTCCCGGGGGCTCCGACGAGCACCGGAGCCAGCAACGAGCCCACGATGCCCAGGGCGGCGATGCCCTGGGCCCGCCACCTGACGGCCAGTGCTACCGCCACCCCGCCGATCAGGACGGCAAGGCCCAGCGCCGCCGGCACCGGGAGGATGACGTACACGACGGAGGCCACGGTGACGGTGGCGAACAGTCCGCTGATCGCCGTGGCGGTGGCGACCATCGCGGCGTCGGTGCGCCCGCGGTGCTCGTGCAGCCACGCGCCTGCGGCCAGCAGGAGCAACGAACCCGCGGCGGCCAGGAGCGTCCGCCCCGCCGGCGAGACCCACCCGTGCGAGACGGCGAGCGCGAACAGCAGGGCCAGGCCCACCAGCACCGCGACGCCTCCGATCCACGCCAGCACGCGCCCTCCAACCAGCTGCTCCCACCGCTGCGCGGAGCGCTCCTTCGTCCGCGCCCGGTCGCCCGGTTCGCTCTCCGCCCCGCCATCCTGCATCTCTGCCGTTCGCTCCTGTATCACCGAACCCCACCTCCACTTGTTGACCGATGGTTGGTAACCCTAGACCACGTGTCAACCGCTGGTCAGCAAGGGAGTAGACTGCGACCCGTGCCCGCCCGCCCGCATCGCCGGTATCGACGCCTCGATGTGGACGAGCGCCGGGCGCAACTGCTGAGAAAGGGCGCCCAGCTGTTTGCCGAACACGGGTACGGCGCCATGTCGATGTCGAAGATCGCGCGCAGCGCCGGCATCTCCAAGGCGCTGCTCTACCACTACTTCCCAAGCAAACGCGCGTTCTTTGCGGCGACGCTCGCCCAGGCCGCAGAGGAGCTGCGCCGGCGCACCGAGCCTGACCCCTCCCTCCCCCCGCTTGGCCAGCTGCACGCAAGCCTCGAGGCGTTTCTCGGCTGGGTCGAGGAGAACGCCGCGGCATATGAGCAGCTCATGCTGAGCGCGAACACGGTGTCAGAGGTGCGCGAGCTCGTCGACGCAATCCGCGAGCTGACCGCGCAGCGAATACTCGGCGGCCTCGTCGCCGACGATCCGCCCCCGCAAGCGCGCACGGCGGTCCGTGCGTGGCTGTGGTTCATCGATGGCGCGTGCCTTGACTGGCTGCGTCACCGCGACATCGAGCGCGGGGATCTGCTCTCGCTGCTGGTGGCAACGCTCACCGGCGCGCTGGCGGCGGCCGAAGCGCCGCTCGCGAACGAGAAGGCCTAGATGCGAAACGCCGAGCGGCCCGGGTAGCTCGCCCGCTCTCCCAGCGCTTCCTCGATGCGCAGGAGCTGGTTGTACTTGGCCACGCGGTCTGTCCGCGACGGGGCTCCGGCCTTGATCTGACCGCAGCCGGTCGCGACGGCGAGGTCGGCGATGGTCACATCCTCAGTCTCGCCGGAGCGGTGGGACATCACCGCGGCGTAGCCCGCGTCGCGCGCCACCGCCATCGCCTCCAGGGTCTCGGTGAGCGTGCCGATCTGATTGACCTTGACCAGGATCGAGTTGGCCACGCCGGCGTCGATGCCCCGCCGCAGCCGATCGGAGTTGGTGACGAACAGATCGTCGCCCACGAGCTGGACGCGGTCGCCGAGGCGCTCGGTCAGCGCCTGCCATCCGCCCCAATCCTCCTCACCCATCCCATCTTCGATCGAGATGATCGGATAGCGCTCGACCAGGTCCGCCCAGTAGTCGGCGAGCTCGTCAGAGGTCAGTGTGCGACCCTCGTGCACGAGCTCATAGTCGCCGTGGGCCTGCAACTCGCTCGTGGCGGGATCCAGCGCGAGGAAGACATCCTCGCCAGCGTGGTAGCCGGCGGCCGCGATGCCCGCGATCACGGCCTGCAACGCCGCCTCGTTGGATTCCAGGTCGGGCGCGAAGCCGCCCTCGTCGCCGACCGCGGTGTCCAGGCCCCGCTCGCGCAGCGTGCGACTGAGGTGGTGGAAGATCTCGGCCCCCGTTCGCAGCGCGTCGGAAAAGCTCTCGGCGCCTACCGGTACGACCATGAATTCCTGGAAGTCGACCTTGTTGTTGGCATGGGCGCCGCCGTTGATCAGGTTCATCATGGGAACAGGGAGCACGTGGGCGTCCTCGCCGCCCAGGGCCTGCCAGAGCGCCAGGCCCTGGCAGGCCGCCGCCGCGTGGGCACCTGCCAGTGAAACGGCCAGAATCGCGTTGGCCCCCAGCCGGGACTTGTTCGCCGTGCCGTCGAGATCGATCAGCGTCCGGTCGAGCGCCTCTTGATCGAGCGCCTCGTGGCCCGCCACCGCAGATGCGATCTCGCCATTGACGTGCTCCACGGCGCGCATGACCCCCTTGCCCACGTAGGCTTCGTCGCCATCGCGCAGCTCGGTGGCTTCGAATTCACCGGTCGAGGCGCCCGATGGCACCGCGGCGCGGCCGCGCTCTCCGGTGTCCAGCGTGACCTCGGCCTCGAGCGTGGGATGGCCACGGGAATCGAGGATCTGACGGCCGTGGACGTGATCGATGCGGCTCATGCGGGACCTCCGGGGTCCGGATCGGGTGCGGCGCTGATGCGTTGAAAGAGCTCGAGCTGGCGCGCGGGTGGCAGCTCACTCCACTCCGCGTTCTCGCGCGCGGCCAGCGCGGCTGCGCCTTCCACGCGCTCGCGGAAGCGGTGAGCGGCCGCACGCAAGGCGAGCTCGGGATCCACCCGGAGCTTGCGGGCGACTGAGACCGTAGCGAACAGGAGATCGCCCACCTCGTGAAACTGGGCGTCTCGACCGTCGGCTCCCTGCACCTCGGCGAGCTCCTCTCGAACAGCGGCGAGCGGCTCTTCGACGCTCGAGAAGTCAAAGCCCGTAGACGCCGCGCGGCGCTGCACCTTGCGCGCGTGAAGCAACGCGGGCAGTCTCTCGGGCAGCTCGCCGAACAGGCCGGGCTCGCGACCGGGCTCGTCGCGCTTGATCGCATCCCAGTTGGCGAGGACGTCGTCGGCGTCGCCCACTTCGACGTCTCCGAACACGTGGGGGTGGCGGCGAGTCAGCTTGTCCGCGCAGTGCTGCGCCACTGCGGCAAGGTCGCCGGCCCCGCGCTCCTCGAGCAGGAGCGCCAAGAAGTGGACCTGGAAGAGCACATCGCCGAGCTCATCGAGGAGCTTGGCGTCGTCGCCGGCGTACGCTGCGTCGGCCAGCTCGTAGGCCTCCTCGACCGTGTGGGGCACGATCGAGCGCTCATCCTGCTGACGGTCCCACGGGCACTCGGCCCGTAGCCGACGGGTGAGCCCGTCGAGCTGGGCGAGTGAGTCCTGGGTGTCCGCCCGCGCCACCGCGCACCGGGCCTACTGGCCGGGCACCGGCTGCGCGCCTCCGCCGCCCTGCTGGGGGACGGCGCCCTGCGGTGGCACCTGCTGCGCCCCGCCGCCCTGCGGTGGGACCTGCTGCGCGCCCCCGCCCTGCGGTGGGACCTGCTGCGCGCCCCCGCCCTGCGGTGGGACCTGCTGCGCGCCCCCGCCCTGCGGTGGTGCGGCGCCCTGTTGTGGCACAGCGCCCGGGGGGGCGCCCTGCTGGGCGGACTGCTTCGGCGCGTTCTTGCAGTTCATCACCTGGAAGCCCTTGCGGCAGTCGGTGCGCGACTTCCACTTCTTCTCGAACTTCTTGGAGAACTTCTGGAGTGCGGCCTGCTGGCCCTGGGTGCTGAGCGTACGGCGAATGCTGTCCTTGGATTCCGCGAGCGTCTTCTGACTGCCGGGCGTGTCCTTGGTGACCTTGAACACGTAGTAGCCGAACTGGCTCTTCACCGGGCCCACGAGCTGACCCACCGTAGCTCCGAAGGCGGCGGCGTCGAGCCCCCGCTCCTGCTGGCCCTTGGCCACCGTCAGCTTGCCCCCCTGCGTCTTGGTCTGGTTGTCGATCGAGAACTTCTTGGCCACGGCGGCAAAGCTCTTGCCCGACTTCAGTGCCGACTTGGCCTGATTGGCCTTCGCCTGGGTCTTGGTGAGCACCACCAGGAGCTGGCGGCGCTGGGGCTGGCCGTAGCTCTGGCGATGCTGGTTGTAGTAGTCGGAGACCTGCTTGTCAGAGATCTTCTGTCCCTTGGTCACCTTGTTGCGGATCTTGGTGCGCAGGATGCCGAGCTTGACCTGAAGCTTGAGGTCCTTGAGCGACATCCCCGAACTCTGGACGAACTTCTGAAAGTCCGCTTCCTTGGGGAAGGACTGCTGCTTCTCCTTGGCGAACTGCTTGTCGACGTCCTTGTCAGACACCTTGATCCCCTGGTCTGAGGCCTCGCCCTGGAGCCACTGGGAGAAGATCAGGAACTGCATCGCCTGATCGCGCAGCGACGCGTACTCCTGCTGGCACTGCGACTTGAACTGCGCGGGGGTCGGGCGTGGCTGGCCCTTGGCCGGCTTCTGCTGCTGCTGGGCCTTCTGGGCGATGCACTTGGTGAAGTTCGGAGCATCGGGGGGGCTACTGGCCGCACCGGCGGCGCCCTGCGGCTGTGCCGCCTTGGCCGCCACGCCGACCCAATGCTTGAAGCTGCTCTCCTTGATCACGGCGTCATCGACCCGGGCCACCCCGTTGCCGGGCACCCCGCCGCACGCCGCGAGGGCGAGCACAAAAAAGGCGCCGAGCGCCAGGATCAAACGACCGCGAGTAATCACAAGAGGCGCGCATGCTAGCGGGAATGGGGTAATGGAGAGCTAAGTCAGGCAGCTTCGCGCATGAGCTCGAGGAGCACGTCGGCCGCGTGCACTACCGCCGGAAACCGGGCGGCCGGGTCTGCGGGGACGCGGAGCGAGAGCTGGGACTTGCCCGATTCGTACAGCGCCTCCGGAATGCGCTCGCGAAACTGCTTCGCGCGGCGGGAGTCGAGCTCGATCGGGGTCACCGCGAAGCGGTCGCCGCGGAAGGAGACGGCCTGGGCCCCGGCCTGGCCGAGCTTGATCCGCGCCTCCTGCAGCGAGATCAGATTGCGCAGCGGCTCCGGGGGAGCTCCGAAGCGATCCTCGAGCTCCTCGCGCAGCGCCGCCAGCTCTCCGGTCTCGCGCGCCGCCGCGATGCGTCGGTGCACTTCGATCTTCGCCTGCTCGTAGGGGATGTAGTCGGCGGGAACGTAGGCGTCGACGTTGACGTCCAGGCGGACGGGCTCGACTTCGGCGGCCTCGGTGCCCTCCTCCTCCATTCCGCGCACGGCCTCGTCGAGCATCTGCATGTAGAGCTCAAAGCCCAGCGCGGCGACGTGACCGGACTGCTCGTCTCCCAGGAGGTTGCCGGCACCGCGGATCTCGAGGTCTCGCAGTGCGATCTTCACTCCCGCCCCGAGCTCGGTGTAGTCGGAGAGGGCGCTCAAACGCTGCGCCGCCTCCTCGGTCAGGGCTGCCGCGGAGGGATAGAGCAGATAGGCGTGGGCGCGCTCGTGGCTGCGGCCCACCCGGCCACGGATCTGGTAGAGCTGGGCGAGCCCAAACATGTGCGCGGCCTCGACGATCAGCGTGTTGGCCTGCGGGATGTCAAGCCCCGACTCGATGATGCTGGTGCAGACCAGGACGTCCGCCTCGCCGCGTAGGAACGACATCATGCGGTCCTCCAGCGCGCGTTCCTCGAGCTGACCGTGAGCTACGAGGAACCGCAGGCCCGGGCAGAGTCCGCGCAGACGCTCGGCCGTCTCGTCGATCGTCTCGACCCGGTTGTGCAGGAAGAACGCCTGGCCGCCCCGGCCGGCTTCTCGGACCAACGCCTGGCGGACGAGCTGCTCGTCGTACTCGCCGACGTAGGTGCGAACCGGACGGCGCCCCTCGGGTGGCGTCTCGATGACCGACATGTCGCGGATGCCCGCGAGCGACATCTGAAG
>JBBSIW010000081.1:0-8803 GCA_038231895.1 Solirubrobacterales bacterium
CCGTGCCCGAGCGCTTTTCGATCGCCCAGGTCACACCGTATGCGTGGGGGGCGCGCCACGAGGTCAACCAGTTCGTGGCCCGCACGGCAACCGATCTCCAGCGTCGCGGCCACCGCGTCCTGATCGTCGCGCCCTCGGAGTCTCAGGCGCTCGTACGCGACTCGCGCAGGGTGCTTCGATCGGCGCGCGAGCACCCGCAAGCGCTACTCGACGGCGGCGATGAGCCCGTGGTGCTTGCGGCCGGTGAGGTGCTCGGGCTGACCTCGGGCCGGCGCCGCCAGCTCCCGATCGACGTCGCACGGACGATCGAGGACGCGTTGACGGTCACCCCGCTGGACTTCGTCCACGTGCACGACCCGTTTGCGCCCAGCGCCTCGGGCGCCGCGCTGCGCCACTCGCGCTCGCTCAACGTGGGGTCGTTCCATGCGCCGACCGAGCGCGCCCTCTCGGCGCAGGTCGGTCGACGGGTGGTCGAGCTCTTCCTCGGTCGGCTGGACGCGCGGACGGCGAGCTATCGCGCCACGTGCGACCTCATGAACCGCTTCTATCCCGCCGACTATCGGGTCCTCGCACCAGGCGCGGACCCACCCCCCCCGGGTGGGGGGCGGGGCGCTCCCCACTTGGTCTTCATCGCCGACGAGGAGCGGGGCGCGGCGCGGCTCTTCCTACGCGCCATGCGCCGGCTCAACGAGGATCTGCCTTGGCGCGCCACCGTCTGGTCGGCGCACGGGGTCGCACTTCCCCCGCTGCGCCGGGGCCTATGCGAGCGGGTCACCTTCGCCACCCCCGACGAGTGCTGCGAGGCCGCTGTGCTGGCCGACGCCGATGTCGTCGCGTCGGTCTCGACCGGCGTCGCCCCCGCGCCCAGCCTGCTGCGCCGCGCGCTCGCCGCCGGCGCGGTGCCCGTGGCGTCGCGCCTGCCGGTGTACGAGGAGGTGCTCGGCGAGGGCGAGTACGGGCTGCTCTTCGAGCCAGGCGACGTGCTCACCCTCGCGGCCCAAGTCGAGCGGCTGCTCGCCGACGAGCCGCTGCGCCGTAGGCTCGCCAACGCGGCGGCTCCCGCGCGCGAGGGGATGGGCTGGGACCGCGTGACCGATGAGCTCGAGGCCATCTACCGCGAGGTCGCCGGGCGCCGGCACGCCGCCGACGGCGACCGTGACGTGCGTGCGCGCATCGATCGTCGTCACGTCATCGACGTGGACCTCCACATGCACACCGACCATTCACACGATTGCGCAGTTCCGGTCGAGGAGCTGCTGGCCACGGCCAAGGCCCGCGGGCTGGGCGCCATCGCGATCACCGACCACAACGAGATCTCCGGGGCGCACGAGGCGCGCGCGAAGTCCGACGGCGTCAAGGTGATCGTCGCCGAGGAGGTGAAGACCGCCAGCCAGGGCGAGGTCATCGGGCTGTTCATCGAGGAGAAGATCCCGCGCGGGCTCACGCTGGCCGAGACGATCGCGGAGATCAAGCGCCAGGGCGGCCTGGTGTACGTACCCCACCCGTTCGATCGCCTTCATTCCGTCCCCGACTACGAGCATCTCCTCGGCGTCCTCGACGACCTCGACGCGATCGAGGTGTTCAATCCGCGGGTCGCGTTCAAGCCGTTCAACGAGGAGGCGGCGCGGTTCGCCGCCAAGTACCGCATCGTCGCCGGCGCGGGGTCGGACTCGCACGTGGCCGCAGGGCTGGGATCGGTGCGCATCCGGATGCGCGACTTCGACGGCCCCGAGGAGTTCCTGGAGTCGCTGCGAGAAGCCGACATCATCCGCAGGCCGACGAGCCTGCTCTACGTGCAGGCGCTGAAATTCCTGCAGACCAAGGCCACGCCGGCGCCTGCACGAGACGCCGCCAAGCAGCGCCGCGTCCGCCGCGCAGATCGCCGAGCCCAGTCCGCATCGACCCGCAAATCCTGATGCACGCTCAAGGACAACCCCTCGGGCCGTCAAAGAGCTTGCCCATGCCGGTCACCGACGACGAGATCCGCGAGAAGTACCTCGAGCGCGCGATTCGCGAGCTCAACGCCTTCACGCGCGAGGTGCAGTCGTGCGCGCACTGCCCTCGCGGCAATCTCATGCCAGTGCTGGGCTCCGGGCATCCGCAGGCCGATGTCTTCCTGCTCAAGTACTCCGCGCGTCCGGCCGAGGTCGAGGAGGGCGTCGCCTTCTACGGCCGCGCCGGCGGAGCGCTGATGAAGTCGCTCAAGCGCTTGAGCGTCGATCCCCTCGTCGTGTACGGGACGCTGTGCGTGAAGTGTCCGGTCGGCGACCCTGCGCTGGCCGACCCGGCCTGTCTGGAGCGCCTGGTGGAGGAGCTGGCAATCGTGGCGCCCAAGATGGTCGTGGTGATGGGCGAGTCGGCCCTCAACGTGCTCAACGACCAGGACGTCCCGCTGGCTCGCTCGCTCGCGCCCGACCCGGGCGAGATCCAGGCTTTCACGCCGTCGATGCAGTCGCTGTTCGTGCCCGACATCGACGAGTCGCTGGACGACGAGGCCGGCAAGCGCGCGTTCTGGCGCTCGTTCAGGGTTCTCGGCGAGTGGTACGCGGACCTTCCGCCGTACTGATCGCCTACGCGGGCGCGCTCCTGTACTTCGCGTTTGCGGCGGCGCTGCCGGGACTGGGCGACAGCGACGCCACCACGATCGTCAGCGGCGCGGCCGGAATGGCTGCGTTGGGCCTGGGAGTGCTCGCGCTGGTGCCGGCGCGAGACGAGACCGGGCTCTTGATCCTGCTCTTGGCCGGCGGCGGCCTGGTGGCCGGAGCCATGCAGGTCGCGCACGCCGGGCCGGGCGCCAACGTGGCGAAGCTCCTGTTCGTGGGGGCTGCGGGCATGCTCCTGGCCCGTGCTCTCGACACGCCCGCGGTCATCGTCGCCGTGCCGGTGTTCGTCGCGGGCATCGAGGTCGCTGGAGCGCTCGGCCAGGCAGGCTCACCGCTCATCCATCAGCAGGCCGACATGGTCAACTTCGTGACCTTTGCATTGCCGCGGTGGGGCGGGGGTGGGGCGAGCCAGCTCGCGATGTCCGACGTCCTCTTCCTCGCGTTCTATGTCTCCGCGGCATGGAGATACGGCTTCCGCCGCCGCCCCACGGCCGTGGCCCTGTACCTCGGCCTTTTCGGCGCCCTGGTGGCCGGCGTGGCCTTCGGTCGGGAGCTTCCGGTGCTTCCAGGGCTCGCAGCGGCTATCCTGGTACCCAATCTCGATCGCATCAGACCATTGTTGGCGACCAGAGACTGATCCGACAGCGCCAGCAATACGAAGACATCAGAACGACGGGTGCGCTCCAGGCATCCGTCTTTGCTCTGGAGATCGGCGGGCCTTCCAGGCCTGCCGGCCGTGAAATTCAACCGGGGAGGTCCCGTTATGTCTCAATCCGCGCCCGAGGAGAGCGGTCCGCAGCGTGGTGCGCTGCTGAAGCTCGCCGAAGACGACGCCTCACGCAAGAAGTTCCTGAAGATGGTGGGCGGCACCGGCGCAGCCGGTGCGTTCAGCGTCTTCCTGGCCGCTTGCGGCAGTGACAAGAAGAAGACCACGTCGGACTCGCAGGCGCCTGCGCCTCCCCCCCCCTCGTCTGGGGGCGCGGCCGGCGACCTGAAGATCCTCAACTACGCGCTCACACTCGAGTACCTCGAGACGGCGTTCTACAAGGACGTCGTGGGCAGCGGGCTGTTCAAGGGCGCGCAGGCGGACACGATCAAGAAGTTCGGCGATCAGGAAGCTCAGCACGTCGACGCGCTGACCGCCGCCGTGAAGAAGTTCGGCGGCACGCCCGCACCCAAGCCGAAGACCAAGTTCCCGCTCAAGGACGCCAAGTCGGTTCTCGACCTCGCGGCCACGGTCGAGAACCTCGGTGCGGCGGCGTATCTGGGCCAGGCGGGCAAGATCGAGAACAAGGAGGCGCTGGCAGCCGCGCTCTCGATCCACACCGTCGAGGCGCGCCATGCGGCCGCCCTCAACATGCTGCTGGGCAAGTCCATCGTGCCCGACGGCGCGTTCGCCAAGCCGGCCCCGATGGAGAAGGTCTTGGCGGCAGTCAAGCCGTTCATCGTCCCTTGACCCGCCGAGCCAACCAAGGAGATCTGAACATGTCTGATTCCAATATGGCGGTGCCCGAGCTGGCGGCCGTCGAAATTCACGGTATGACCCGCAGTTCGTTCATGCTCAAGGGGGCACTGGCCGCGGGGGCTGTGTACGGGGCGAGCACCGTCGCGCCGTTCGTCTCGTCGGCCATGGCCCAAGAGGGCATGGGCGACGTCGACATCGTCAACTTCGCGTTGACGCTCGAGTACCTCGAGACCGACTTCTACACCAAGGCCCTGAAGCTGGGCCTGGCCGGCGAGGTCAAGAAGCTGGCCAAGGTCATCCAGGGCGACGAGGCCCAGCACGTCGATGCGCTGACCGCCACGGTGCAGAAGCTGGGCGGCACGCCGGCCAAGAAGCCGACGTTCTCGTTCCCCGACAAGGACGAGGCGAGCTTCCTCAAGCTCGCTCAGGTGCTGGAGGACACGGGAGTGAGCGCCTACAACGGCGCGGCGCCCATGATTCAGTCCAAGGAGGTGCTCGGCGCGGCCGGCTCGATCGTCCAGGTCGAGGGGCGTCACGCGTCGGCGATCCGTCTGCTCAACAAGGCGGATCCGGCTCCGGATGCCTTCGACAAGGGCAAGAAGATGGACGAGGTCCTCGCGGCGGTCAAGCCGTTCATCAAGGCCTAGCCGTCTACCAAAGCGTGCGCTGCGGGCCGGCGCGAGACTCCCCCTTTCCGCGCCGGCCCCGCGTGCGACCAACTTCCTCAACAGGAGCGTAAACAATGCCCAATATCGGACCCATGGAGCTCATCGTCGTACTCGTCATCGCCCTCGTCGTCCTTGGCCCCAAGAAGCTGCCGCAGGTCGGGCGCTCGCTGGGCAAAGGCATGCGCGAGTTCAAGGACACCATCTCGGGTGAGAGCCGCGAGCACCAGCCGGAGGTCAAGCCGGAGGCCAAGCTCGAGGCGTAGAGTTGACTAGGCGGGGTCAGGGCAGCAGGACGAGCTTGCCGAGCCTGCCGCCGGCAGCGAAGCGCTCATAGGCCTCGGCGACATCGTCGAGGCCGAGCGTTTCGGCCACCGGAACGCGGAGGGCCCCGGCCTCCACCAGCGGCAGGACGTGGCGCTCGACGGCGCGCGCCGTGGCGGCCTTCTCCTCCAGGGGGCGAGCGCGCAGCGTCGAGCCCTGGATGCGACCCTGCTTGCCCATCAGGGCGACCAGGTTGAGCTCGGCCTTCGCGCCCGCGCCGACGCCGATCACCACGATTCGGCCCCTGCTTGCGAGCGCCTTGACGTTGCTCTGCAGGTTCGGGGCCCCCACGAGCTCGAGGATCACGTCGAAGGGGCCATGCTCGACGAAGTCCTCGGGGCCGATCACGTCGGCACCGAGATCCTGTACCCCCTCGCGCAGCTCCTCGCGGCGCACGGTCGCAGTCACACGGGCTCCGGTCGCTCGGCCCAGCTGGACCGCGGCCGTGCCCACGCCCCCGGCCCCGGCGTGGACGAGGAGTCGCTCGCCCGGCGCCAGCCCGGCCTGGGTGAAGAGGGCGTCGTGGGCCGTGGTGAAGACCTCGGCGAAACCGCCGGCCGCCGGCCAATCGAGCGGATCGGGGACGGGCATGGCGACGCGCTCGTGCAGGACGGCCAGCTCCGCCTGACCGCCGCCGCCGACGATGGCCATCACCCGATCTCCTTCCTCGAAGCGCTCGGCTCCCAGGCCCCGCGCCACCACCTCGCCCGCGAGCTCGAGCCCGGGGATGTCGGGCGACGACCCAGGGGGCGCCGGATAGCGGCCCTTGCGCTGGAGCACGTCGGCACCGTTTAGCCCGGCGCCTCGGACTGCCACCAAGAGCTCTCCCGGACCCGGCTCGGGATCGGGGTGCTCCTCCACGAGCACGTCGCCGTCGCGAATGGTGGCCGCGCGCATCAGCGGCGCGGCACGCAGCCTGCGTTCTTCACGAGGGCTGTGTGACTTGTCTGGATGGGACTCGTGACGCGCAGCAGCAGCGGTACACCGGTGCGCGGCGGGTTTTGTGGCAGCTTCACCTTGTAGGGGCCGAAGGCCTGGCGGCTCTCCTTCTCGCTCTGCGCGAACTCGGGGGCGGTTTCGACGGTCTTGCCTCCGCCAAAGAAGCTCAGCGCCAAGCCCACTCGCTCGGGACCCCCCTTGGCCCGGACGGTCGCCACCACGTCAATGCTCTCGGGGCAAGGTTCGCCGCTGCGCAAAGCCTGCTGCAGGGGATAGGCAGTGAGGCCGGTGATCATGACCTTCGGCTTGGTCAGGAGGCTCCACGCGCCCCAGATCACCAGGATGAGGCCGAGCACGCCGACCGCCCCTCGAACCTTGCGACCGCGGCCTTGCAGGCTGAGGACAACCCCCGCAGCGATGAGCAGCAGCACCAGCCCGATGGGGAGGAACACGCCGAGGACCGGGCGGGCCAAGGCCATCTGAAGCAGATCTCCCCTCAACAGCGCACCCACGGCGCGCATACTCGCACAGTTGGGCGGTCGTTCCGAGCACGCCTCACCGATGCCCGCAGGCGGTTACTTCTCGATCGTGAGGATGATCTTTCCGCGCGTGTGTCCGGACTCGCTGAGCTCGTGCGCCCGCTGGATGTCGACGAACGCGATCACCTCCGCGATCTCAGCGCGGACGGCGCCGGAATCGACAAGCTGGGCGATACGGGCCAGCTGGTCTGCGCTGGGGCTCATCACCAGCATCTCGGCGCGCACGCCGCGGGCGCTCGCCGCCTCCTCGGGGGGCGAGCCGGCGATGGTGACGAGGAGGCCTCCCTCCCGGACCGCCGGGAGGAGCGTCTGCGTCGTCTCTGCCCCCACGGTGTCAAAAGCCACGTCCACGTCATGCACGGCTTCACCGACATCCTCCTGGGTGTAGTCGACGTACTGATCGGCGCCGAGCCCCTCCACGAAGTCGCGGTTGCGCGAGGATCCGGTGCCGGCCACCCGTGCCCCGGCGTGCTTTGCGAACTGCACTGCGAAGTGCCCGACGCCGCCCGCGGCGCCGGCTACCAGTGCGGTCTGACCGGACGCCAGCCCGCCCCGATCGAACAGCGCCTGCCATGCCGTGAGCCCCGCCACCGGTATGGCCGCCGCCTGCTCGTGGCCGAGGCCGGCGGGCTTCTTCGCGATCATGGCGGCCCTCGCGATCGCGAACTGCGCGTAGGCGCCACTCGCGGCGAACCCGAACACCTCATCGCCTTCGGCGAACCCTTCGGCGCGTGACGCCTCGACCGTGCCGGACACGTCACTGCCCAGAACCGCGGGGAGCTGCTTGTCCATGAACCCGCGCCGGAACTTCCAGTCGACCGGGTTGATCGATGCGGCTTGCACGCTGATCAGCACCTCCCCCTCACCGGGCGAAGGTCGCTCTGCCTCCTCGAGGCGCAGGACTTCCGGGCCTCCCGTCTCGTGCATCACCACAGCTTGCATGCGGCTCCTCCTTGGCTGGGAGCCGGCAGTGTAGCTTACGCTTGGTAAGTACTTGAGGACTGGGTGGCCGGCGTGGCTCGTTCCAGCAGCGCGACGCATTCGATGTGCGGCGTTTGCGGAAACATGTCAACCGGCGCGACGTGCCGGAGGACGTAGCCGGCCTCGACGAGCTGGGCGGCGTTCGGCGCGAGCGTCGTCGGGTTGCACGAGACGTAGACGACGCGCCTGGGGCTCGCCTCGATGAGGCGCCGGACGATCTTCTGAGACAGGCCGGCACGCGGTGGGTCCACGATGCAAACGTCGGGTCGCCCCGCACGGTCGGTCAACTCGCGCATGGCCAGGCGGACGTCGCCCGCATAGAAGCTGGCGTTGTCGACCTCGTTGGCGTTCGCGTTCTCGATTGCGTCGGCGACCGCGGACTCGACGATCTCCAGTCCCCACAGCTCCCCGGCGCGCGGCGCGAGGGTCAAGCCGAGCGTTCCGATCCCGCAGTAGAGATCGAAGACCCGCTCCCAACCCCGCAGCGCCGCGCGCTGGCCGGCGAGGTCATAGACCCGCTCGGCCATCTCGGTGTTGGTCTGAAAGAACGCTTCGGGGGAGATCGCGAAGCGCAGCCCGCCCAGCTCCTCCTCGAGCTTCTCGGCCCCCACCAGCACGCGGGTCTCGCCCCCCGCGGTCGTCTCTCCGACCCCCGCGGTGCGCGTCCACAAGAGCCCCTCGCAGTCCACCGCTCCCGCGAGCGCCTCGGCGCGCAGGTCGCCGGGCGAGGTGACGAGCCGGACCTGCAGCTGCCCGGTGCGCCGCCCCTCGCGGACCACAAGGTTGCGCAGGAAGCCGACCCCGGTGCGCCGGTCATACGCACTCAATCCCTCGCCGCGGCACCACTCCAGCACCTGGCGGCGCGCGGCGTCGCCCCGCTCCGAGGCCAGCAGGCAGTCCTCGACTGCCTCGATCCGATCCCAACGACCCGGCGCGTGAAAGCCGCAGACAAGCGTGCCCTCCCCGCTCGTGCCGAACGAGTACTCGAGCTTGTTGCGGTAGCGCCACTGCTGCACCGCGGGAACGATCGGAGCGAGCTCGTAGCCCTCGAGGCGGCCGATCCGGGAGAGCGCCTCCTCGACCTGCGCCGCCTTCACTTCGAGCTGGCGCTCGTAGGGCAGCACCTGCCAGGGAGCACCGGGATGGTGGGCGCGCGGCGCGATGCGATCCGGTCCCGGTTCGAGCACCTCGATCGTCCGGCCCTCGGCGTACGCGCGCTTTGACTTGGTGACGAGCGCCCGCACGCGGTCCCCGGGCATGGCCTCGGCCACGAAGACCACGTACCCG
>JBBSIW010000082.1:0-8791 GCA_038231895.1 Solirubrobacterales bacterium
ACGGCGTTTCACCGCTCGCTGATCCGCTCCGACGAGCGCTTGGACTACGACCGCGTCGATCGGGTGTTCGCCGACCACGAACCGGCGCTCGAGCCGTGGGCGGCGCCGCTGGCGGCCGCTCGCGAGGTCGCCGCAGCCCTGGCCCGCCGACGCGCCGGCCGCGGCGCGCTCGAGGTCGAGTCCGCCGAGCCCGAGTTTCACTTCGACTCAGACGGCAACGTCGTCGGGGTGCGCCAGCTCCCGCAGACCGAGTCCCATCGGCTCATCGAGCATCTGATGATCGCCGCCAACGAGCAGGTCGCGACCCTGCTCGAGGAGCGCCATGCCCCGGCGCTCTACCGGGTGCACGAACGGCCAGAGCCCACCAGCGTGGCCCACCTCGTCGAGCGTCTGGCGTCGCTGGAGGTGGCAACCCCGCCGTTGCCCGAGCACTTCACCCCCCAGCAGGCGTCGGACCTCGTGGCGGAGGCCTCGCGCCTCGTCGCCGCCCATGTGCGCCGCACCGGCCGGGGCCGTGCGGCGCTGACCTCGCTCGTGCTGCGGGCGCTCAAGCAGGCCCACTACGGTCCGCGCAACCTCGGACATGCCGGTCTGCAATCCCCTCGCTATTGCCACTTCACCTCGCCGATCCGGCGCTATCCGGACCTGGTGTGCCATCGCGCGCTGCTCAGCGTGGTGGGTGGCGGAGAGGACCCGCCGGAGCGCCCCGGGCTCGAGGAGGCGGGCACCTGGTGCTCGGAGCGCGAGCGCGACGCGATGAAGGTGGAGCGCGATGCCGATGACGTGGCACGCTGCTTCCTCCTGCAGCGCGAGCTCTTCGAGACCGGATTTGACCGGGTGTTCGACGGCGAGGTCGTCGGCGCGGCGTCGTTCGGCGCCTTCGTGGCGTTCGGCGACGGCTACGAGGGCCTGCTCGCCGTACGGCGGCTGCGCGGTGACTGGTGGGAGCTCAACGAGCAGCAGACCATCCTGCACGGCACGCGCACGGGCAAGACCATCCGCCTCGGCGACCCGGTGAGCGTCCAGGTGCAACGTGTGGACGCCCCGCGCGGCAGGGTCGACCTGGTTGCGCTAGAGATCACCTGATGGCCAAACGGGGAAAGCGCAAGGCGGCGCCGGGCGACGTCGCCACCAATCGACAGGCGTCGTTTCGCTTCAGCCTGCTCGAGCGCCTCGAGTGCGGCGTGGTGCTCACCGGGACCGAGGTCAAGTCCCTGCGCGAGGGCAAGGCCCAGATCAAGGACGGCTACGCCGCGTTCCGCGACGGTGAGCTCTGGCTGCACAACGTGCACATCCCGCCCTACCAGCCGGCCGCGCGGGCCAATCACGACCCCGAGCGCGAGCGCAAGCTGCTGGTGCACCGGCGCGAGCTCGAGCGCCTCAGCGGCAAGACCAAGGAGCGCGGCCTTACGCTGGTGCCGACCCGGATCTACTTCGCCGGGCGCAATGCGAAGGTGGAGCTCGCCTTGGCCAAGGGCAAGGACGTCCGCGACAAGCGCGAGACGATCCGCCGTCGTGAGGGCCAGCGCGAGATCCAGCGCGGGCTGCGCGAGGCCAACCGCTAACCCGTGCGCAGCATCGCGCACAGCGCGGCGGCTGCTCGTGGACAGAACTGCGTGCCCGACCCGGCTCGGACCTCGGCCACCGCGTTGGGCTTTGAGAGGGCGAGCCGGTACGGACGATCAGAGGTCATCGCGTCGTAGGCATCGCAGACGGCGGTGATACGGCTGGCGATGGGAATGTCCGTACCGGCCAGGCCATCGGGATAGCCGGTCCCGTCCCAGCGCTCGTGGCTGGCGCGCACGGCTGGCGCGAGATGGGCAAGCTCGTAGACCTGCGCCACGGCATCGGCGCCCGCGGCGGAGTGCTCGCGCATGATCTCCCATTCCTCCGCGCCCAGGGGCCCCGGCTTGGACAGGATCGCATGCGGGATCACGAGCTTGCCGACGTCGTGGAGCAGCGCGACCTGCTCGACCTCGGCCACCATGGCTTCAGGCAGCCCGAGCGCCTGCGCAACGCAGCGAGCGAGGCCGAGCACCTCATATGAGTGCCGCGCAGTGGGCCGATCGTGGGTTCCGACGCTGCGCAGCAGCGTCCGGCTTTCGCGCCGGGCCGGCGGTAATGCGGCGGGGCCCGTGGGGAGCCCGGCCGGGGCGGGAGTCATCGTGAGCGCAGCATCCATGCCGTCATTCCTCGCTATCCATCGGGTTCTCTGCCTACAACCCTGGGACCTCGCCGAGGTTGGGAGGTCACACGAGAATTTGTGCGATTTGCGACGGAGTCCGGAAACGCCGGGCGCTACGCCGCGGCGATGGTGCGGGGGAGATGCGTGGCGTCGAGGCCGATGCCGAGCGCCACGATGAGCCCGATGTACACCGCACCCACGGCCAGCCGGGCCGCCGGAGCGACCCGGTAGTACGCCTGATCCTTGTCCTCGCCGGCCCGCCGCGCCTTCCAGCGTTTCCATGTCTCCCAGGCGCCCAAGAGCAGGATCAACACGATCACGGGATTGGGGAATACCACTGCCACCCCCACCATGGCGCCGAGGCCCACGAACCACATCCATGGCGCCATCGCCGCCATGGCGCGGCCGCCGTCGAGCGGAAGCATGGGCACCAGGTTGATGAGGTTGAGGAACAGGCCGGTAAACGCCAGGGCCTGCCAGAAGTGGTTGCCGGTGGCCAGGTACACGGGGATGAGCGCCGCCGACCCGAGGGAGCCAAGCACGGGCCCCGCGAGTCCTACACGGGCCTCCGCGAGGGCATTGTCAGGCAGGCGCTTCATCCCCACGACCGCGCCGAGGAAGGGAATGAACAGCGGCGCGCTTGCCGGCACGCCCTCGCGGCGCAGCTGGATGACGTGGCCCATTTCGTGCACGAGCAGCAGGAGCACGAACCCGGCGGCGAACTGCCATCCCCAGATGAGGCTGTAGGCGGCGACCGATATCAACATCGAACCCGACGTCGTCAGCAGCTTGAGCTTGGGCAGCGCCAGCAGCAGCACCTTGAACTTCGCGGCGAAGTTGGCGATGAGCGCGCCCGCGGCGAGCAGCCAGGCGCCGATCCGCCGGTACAGCGGGCGCTGCTCGGGGGCGACGGGCCCGCTCGGCGATGTGTCTGCGCCCGGGATCTGTGGCGCCGGCTCCGCGGGTGGGGGGGAGAGCAGCTGGTTTTGCTCAGTCATGCCTTTGATTGTGGCAGGCGGCTTGTGGCGGGTCCGGGAGTCGTTTTTTGCGGACGATGCGGGGTCGAACGTCCTCGGCGCCTTGCGCGTGCGTTGGACGCGTCGTAGCGTTCGGGGCGACGCGGAACCGAGTTGCAAAGAGCGAGGCCGTCGAGGTGCGAGGCCCTGCCGCCCTGAGATCCGGAAGCTTCGGTGACCGGAAGGAGGGCTCCTCAAGCGACTCGGCCCGCGTCGCTTTCGTTTGCGCACCGCCTATAATTGGTCTTAGCTCCCGGGGACGACAGGCTTCGACGCGGTTGGTTCATGGGGGTGGTCGCGAGTCGAGGTTCCGGGCGGCCTCGTAAAACCCCCGGAAAAACCATAAGTGCGGACTCTCACGAGTACGCCCTCGCCGCTTAGCTAAAAGCTAAGTCGCGAGGTCTTGGCCCCCGCTTGCCTGCGGCGGGGATCGCCGGGATCAGATAGCAGGATCACTCGGATCGGGTTGCTCCCACCGATCCGAGGAACTCTTCGGGGGCTGGTCCCGCGCAACCCCGCCGGCGTGGCGAGCACGGGACGAGATCAGAGCGCCGGCTACGCTCGTAGAAGCCACCTTTCGTGCAATCGCGGACGCGGGTTCGATTCCCGCCGTCTCCATCCCACGCCCGGCATCCTGGTCAGGCACCGACCGCGCCGGCCAGCGCGTGCTCGAGCGCACGGGCGTAGGCGGACGGGCTCCAGCCGCGGTGCTCGACGAGCCGCAGGTAGACGGCTTCGCTGCCCGCGAGCGCGTACATGACGTCCGCCGCCCGTCCCGTGGACGTTCCCCGCCTCAGCGCGCCCGCGCGCTGCATGGCTTTCGCGACCTCGAGGAAGTCCGAGCGCGTCGCGGCGCGACCGCGTTCCCGCACCTCGTTGAGCAGAGAATCCTCCGACCCGACCGACTCGCCCACCGCGAGCAGACGGGCTGTGCGGCCTAGGACCTCCGCCGACGCGTCGGCGAGGAGGCTGAGCATCCGTTCCGGCGGCGCTTCGAGGATCGCGCGCCATCGCGCGCGCTCCAGCATCGGCGTCGCCTCGTCGTCGCCGCGCACGGCGACGCGTATGCACTCGCCCAGCAGGGCAGCCTTGGTTGGAAAAGCCACGTAGACCGTCCGCTCCGAGACCGCCGCTTCAGCTGCGACCGCTTTCATACTCGTCGCCGTGTAGCCGTGACGGACGAAGAGATTCGACGCCGCGGCGCGGATCTTGCCGCGAGTCTCCTCCGCCGCCGCGACGCGAAGAGGGGACTCGTAGGGCCGCTTGACATCTTTGTCGGACATTAGTTACAGTAGTACTGCAATCTATTCACTATAACCACAACGAGGTGCTCGATGCTAGCTCGCGTAGCCACTTTCAGTTCACTGCCCGACGACCTCGACGACGGCGCGGTCGACCTGCTGCGGCAAACCATCAAGGGTGTGCCAGGTTATGTCGCCGGGTTCCATTTCCGCGATCCTGGGTCGAACAAGCGACGTCGGTCACGGTCTACGAGGACATGGCCGCTGTGGAACGGGCGCGCGAGGCGATGGCCCAGCGGCCGGACGATCACAAGGTCGGCATCGATCCCGATCACGTCGAGTTCTTCGAGGCATTCGCGTTCTGAGGTCCGCCCGGGCATCGACCGAACTCTGACTCGGTTTCTGGCCGAGTCCTCAGTCGGGTAGCAGCGGAACACTCAGCCCCTGGTCTCGGCCGAGGAGCACGGCCCGCGTGATGGCGGCCGATCCGAACCGGTCGCGGACATCGTCGAGTGCAGCGTCGAGGGCGCTCGCGCGCTCGTGATCGAATGGGAGTACGAGCTGCACCGTGCCGCCGTCCTCGAGGTTGCCGAGCGCCACCCCGAGGAGCGTGATGCCCTGACCCTGGATCAGGGGCATGGCCGTGGCCAGCAAACCTCTCGCGGTGGCGAGGATCGTCCGGGTCTGCGTGGTCGCCTCTGAGAGCGTGTGCGACCGAGTCGCTCGAGAGAAGTCGTCGAATCGCAGCCGGAGCACGACGGTGCGGCAGACGCGCCGGGCTGCCCGCAGCCGGCGGGCGAGGCGGTCGACCAGTCCGACGAGCACCGCGTCGAGGGCTTCCCAGGATCTTCGTGAGCGCCCGAGTGCGCGCTGGGCTCCCATTGAGCGTCGACGGCGTCCTCGGCGCACCGGCCGGGGATCGCGGTTGTGGGCGAGGGCGTGGAGGTGCCGGCCGGTGGCTTGCCCGAGCATCGCCACGAGTGCCGGTTCGGTGAGCGCAGCCACCTCGCCGACCGTCGCGAGCCCCGTTGGCGCAGCTTGGTGGCGGTCACCGGGCCCACGCCCCACAGCCGCTCCACCGGAAGCGGGTGGAGGAAGCCGAGCTCGGCGCCGCGCGGGACCACCAGCAGTCCGCCGGGCTTGGCCACTCCGCTGGCTACCTTGGCGAGGAACTTGGTGCTGGCCACCCCGACCGTGATGGGCAGCCCGACCCGCTCGCGGACGTCGCGCCGCAGGCGTGCGGCGATCTCGATGGCCGAGCCCGAGAGCCGCTCGAGCACGGACGTCGAGAAACGCCTCGTCGATCGAGAGCCCCTCGACCAGTGGCGTGGTCTGGTCGAACACCTTGAAGACCGCCCGGCTCGCGTCGGTATACGCCGCCATCCGCGGTGAGACGACTACTGCCTGTGGACACAAGCGACGGGCTTGTGCGCCACCATCGCCGTTCGTACGCCGCACGCCTTCGCCGGGTAGCTGGCGGCCAGCACGACCCCGGCCCCGACGATGACCGGTCGATCGAGAAGCGCAGGATCGTCGCGCTGCTCCACCGACGCATAGAACGCGTCCAGATCGGCGCGCAGGATCGTGACCTCGCGTGACACGAACAGATGTTCGTATTAGGGCGCGACGGAGCGACTCATCCTTTTCGGTATTGATTAGCCAGATCGTCATGGCTATTCTGGCCTGATGCTTGTCGCAACGATCACGGAAGCGAAGAACCGGCTCAGCGCCCTCATCGATCACGTCAGAAGCGGGGAATCCGTGTTGATCGTGGATCGTGGGATTCCAGTCGCGCGGCTGGAATCCGCCGTGCTCACCGATGACGACGGCGATGGAAGGATCGCGCGCCTCGAACGGGCGGGCGCGGTTCGGGCTGCCCAGAAGCCGCCGGCCACAGGACTGCTGTCGCGAACGCCTCCGACCCCGAGAAGCGGTGCCAGCGCCGTGGCGGCGCTTCTCGAGGAGAGGCGTGCGGGGCGTTGAGGTTCTGGGACAGCTCGGCGATCATCCCGCTGCTCGTCGGCGAAGCGACCACCGAGGCAATGCTGGCCACCGCCGACGAGGATCCCGTGATGCTCGTTTGGTGGGCGACGCAAGTTGAATGCGTATCGGCGATCGCCAGGTTGGAGCGTCAGGGCGACCTCACGAGCGAGGCGACGCTCGCAGCCCTTGGGCGCCTCGACGCACTGGCCGAAGGCTGGAACGAGGTGCAGCCCGTTGAGGCCGCGCGGCGGACGGCGCGCCGCATGCTGCGCGTGCACAGCCTGCGGGCGGCCGATGCGCTTCAACTCGCGGCCGCCGTCGTCGTTGCCGAAGGGCACGTGGCATCGCTGGAAATCGTCACGCTCGACGATCGGCTGATCGAAGCCGCGCGGCGTGAAGGGTTCGTCGTGTGGAGAGATGCCCACGGCGCGGCGAGCTAGGCTCGCGCCGTGTTCTTCTTCGGACTGATACTTGCCATCGCCTCAGCCCTGGGCACGAACGCTTCGTTTCTGCTCAAGGCTCGGGGGGCGGTGGCTGCTCCCCCGGTCCGAGTGCGTCACCCGCTGCGCAGTGCGGCTGATCTCTTCCGCTCGCGATGGTTCGCGATCGGATGGATCGTCGCGATCGCGGCATGGTTGTTGCACGTCGGGGCGCTCGCTCTTGCGCCCTTGTCAATCGTTCAGGCGGTTCTGTCCGGCGGGCTGGTCTTCCTCGCCGTGCTTGCCGAGAAGTTCTTCGGCTTTCACCTCGGATGGCGGCAATGGACCGGCGTGACCATCACCGCGCTGGGCTTGGTGGTCATCGCGGTGACAGGCGTCGCAGAGCACGTTCAACGTCCGTCCCTCGCCGCCCTGATCGCCGTCGAGTGTTCAGTCTTTGCCATCGGCGGCGGGCTCGTCCGGGTATCCACGCGCCATCACATCGCTGACCGGCCCGAATCGCTGCTGCTTGGTATCGCGGCGGGCGCACTGTTCGGCGTCTCCGACGTCGCGATCAAGTACCTGACCGGCGCGCACGAACCGCTGCTCGGCTTGCTGAGCCCCTGGACGCTGACCGCTGTGATCGCGGCAGTGGTCTCCTTCTACGCCTCCGCACGAAGCCTCCAGCTCGGCCAGGCGGTCGAGGTGATCGCGCTCACCTCCGTCGCGGCCAATCTCGCGGCGATCATCGGCGGCATCCTCATCTTCCACGAGCCGGTGGGTTCGGGCGCGCTCGCCATCACCGGGCGCATGCTCGCGTTCTGTCTCGTGATCGCCGGGGCCGCCATGATGCCGGCCCCCGTGCGTATCTCCGGACAGCCGCGACGCATGGATCCGGAAGCCCACCGTGGGGCGGCTCAGATCGGTGGAGACGCGACGCCATGATCCAGAGCGAGTCTCCTACCTGCGTCGGGCCGCCGCGCTCAGCGCGGGATTCGTCCACCCGGCGTCTGTCGGGTTGATCGTCGTCCCCGGCGCGACGATCTCGTCGATGCGGTCCAGGAGCGCGGCGTCGAGCTGCACGTCGGCGGCGCCGAGCTGGGACTCGAGCTGCTCGATCGTCCGCGGGCCGATGATCGCCGCCGTGATGGCCGGATGGCCGATGACGAACGCGAGCGCCATGTGGATCAATGAGATGCCCGACTCGTCCGCGAGCTGCGCCAGCGCCTCGGCCGCATCGAGCTTGGCCTGGTTGGCCGGGATCGAGAGGTCGTAGCGCTGGGGGATCAGCGCCGAGCGCCGAGAGGTCGGCTCCTCTGCGCCCTTGCGCCAACGCCCCGACAGCCAGCCGCCCCCCAGTGGACTCCATGCGATGGCGCCCATGCGAAAGTCGTGGCAGGTCGGCAGCACGTCAGCCTCGATCCCGCGAGCGAGGATCGAATACGGCGGCTGCTCGCAGACGAAGCGCTGGTGGCCCCCGTCACGGGCAGCCCACTGGGCCTTGACGATCTGCGCGGCGGGGTAGGTCGAGGAACCGATGTAGCGCACCTTGCCTTGGGCGACGAGGTCGGAGAGGGCGCCGAGCGTCTCCTCGTGATCGGTCCAAGGGTCCCAGCGGTGCACCTGGTAGAGGTCGAGCCAGTCGGTCTGCAGGCGCTTCAGCGAGGCCTCGACCTCCTGCATGATCCAGCGTCGCGAGTTGCCCGCCTGATTGGGATCCTCGCCCATCGTGCCGTGGAACTTCGTCGCGAGCACGACGTGCTCGCGCCGCCCGCCGCGCAGGGCCTTGCCGACGATCTCCTCGGACTCCCCGCGCGAGTACACGTCGGCGGTGTCGATGAAGTTGACCCCGGCATCCAGTGCACGGTGGATGATGCGGATGCCCGCGTCGTGGTCGGGCTCGCCCCAGGCGCCGAACATCATGGCGCCGAGGCAGAGCGGACTCAC
>JBBSIW010000083.1:0-8775 GCA_038231895.1 Solirubrobacterales bacterium
CGCACCGGGTCGTCGGTGAGGGCGACTAGGTCGTCGTACCACGCGAGGATCTGCGGCCAGTCGGTCTCCTCGGCGCTTGCCGCGTCGTCGTGCAGGGCGGCGATGGAGGCCTCGACCTGGTAGCGGCCGGGGCGCTGAACGGCCAACGCCGACTGCAGGACGCGCACGCCCTCGGCGATCTCGCGGGTGTCCCACAGACCGCGGTCCTGCCGGTCGAGCGTGACGAGCCGACCCTCTGAGTCGAGTCGCGCCGACCGACGGGCGTGGTTTAAGAGCATCAGCGCGAGCAGCCCGCGCGCCTCCGGCTCCTCGGTCGCGAGGGTGAGTTGGCGGGCAAGCCGGATCGCCTCGCCGGCCAGGTCCACGCGGCCCGCGTGGCCGGTCGTGTAGACGAGGTAGAGCACGCGCAGCACGACGGCGAGGTCGCCGGGCTGGTCCAGGCGGCGCCCGTGACGGGCGCGTTTGGCCCGGCTGATCCGCTGCGCCATCGTCGCCTCCGGCACGTAAAAGGCGTCGGCGATCTCGCGGGTGGTGAGGCCGCCGACGGCGCGCAGGGTCAGCGCCACCTGGGAGGCGGGCGCGAGGTCTGGGTGACAGCAGCAGAAGAGTAGGAAGAGCGTGTCGTCGCCCTCCTCCGTGGCGGCCGGCGGCGGCTCGGCGTACGTCACCTCCTCGCGGCGGTGGCGGGCGGCCTCGCTGCGGCGGGCATCGACGAGCCGCCTGGTCGCGACCGTCGCTAGCCACGCGCTCGGGTCGCGCGGCAGGTGCTCGGGCCACACCCGCAGCGCCGCCAGCAGTGCCTCCTGCAGCGCGTCCTCGGCGGCATCGAAGTCCTCACCCCGCCGGACCAGGCTCGCCAGCACCGGAGGGACGAGGGCGCGCAGCGCGCCCTCGTCCAGCCGTGGTGTCGGCTCGTCGCTCACCCCGGGTCAGTCGCCCGAGGGCGCCTCGGACATGATCTCCCGGACGTCGATCCACTCGTACAGCGGCTCTCCGCCGGGGCCGGGCTCAGAGGAGACGTAGGCCGCGAGCTCGACCGCGCGCTCATACGAATCGACGTCGATCATGTACCAGCCCGCCACCAGGTCGCTGGTCTCGGGCAGCGGGCCGTCGGTGGTGACCGGCGCGGCGTCCGGGCCGCCGTAGCGCACCCAGGTGCGGGCCGGCGTGAGCGCCTGCGCGTCGACGCGCTCGCCGCTCTCCTCGAGCAGCTCGTTGACGTGCCTTTGGAAGGCCATGTGCGCCTCCACGTCCTCGGGGGCCCACTGGTCCATCGGGGGGAAGGGATGGTGCGGCTCCGGGCCGCCGCGGTAGTGCTTGAGGAGCAGGTACTTCGGCATGGTTGTCTCCTGGTGTCGTGGGCCGCGCCTGTCGAGGCCCTTCACCTGGTGAGCGGAGCCGGCCAGAGCACTGAGTCGAACCGCGTCCGCGAGGTCGCTGTACTTGCTACGGACTATCGACACGTTGCCGTGCGCAACAGCGAGATCGGCGGAGGCGCAGACTTATGAGCGCCACGGTAGCGCGTGCCTTCCCGGCCAGCGGACCATGCGCCGACCTGCCCCGAGGGTGCAGCGTACGACAGGGCGCCGACACTTCCTTGGCGAGTAGCCCCGTCGTCCTACGCCGGTTGCCGGCGTGGGTCAGAGCCGCTGGATCAGCGTTCCCGTGCCCAGGCCACCGCCGCAGCACATGGTCACGAGGCCCGTCTCCCGGTCGGAGCGCTCGAGCTCGTGGAGCAGCGTGGTGATCAAGCGCGCCCCGGTGGAGCCAAGCGGATGGCCGAGCGCCATCGCGCCGCCGTTGACGTTGACGCGATCCATGTCGGGCTCGAGCTCGCGGCGCCATGCGGCGACGACCGGGGCAAACGCCTCGTTGATCTCCACGAGGTCGATGTCGCCCATGGTCATGCCGTTGCGCTCCAGCAGCTTCCTGGTCGCCGGGATGGGGCCGGTGAGCATGATCACCGGGTCGACGCCCACGGTCGTGTGGTCGACGATTCGCGCGCGAGGCCTCACGCCCAGCTCCTGGGCCTTCTCGCGGGTCATCAGCAGCACCGCGGCTGCGCCGTCGGAGATCTGCGATGCGTTCCCCGCGGTGATCTTGCCGTCGGGCTTGAACGCCGGCTTGAGCGCTGCCAGCTTCTCGAGCGTCGTGTCCGGGCGAATCCCCTGGTCGGTCACGTAGGTGGCGCCGTTGACCTGGAAGGGCACGATCTCGCGCTCGAAGCGGCCCTCTTCCGTCGCCTGGTTGGCCAGCGCATGCGATCGCACGCTGAGCTCGTCGAGCTCGGATCGCGGAATCTCCCACTGGTCGGCGATCATCTCGGCGCTCAGGCCCTGGGGAACCAGGTTGTAGCGCTCGAGCAGCTCCGGCGAGAAGGCCGAGCCGTGCTCGGCCATGACCTGCATGCCGTCGGCGAAGGAGATGTGGCCCATGTGCTCGACGCCCGACCCGATGACGACGTCGTGCACCCCGGAGGCAACCAGCGCCGCCCCGAAGTTCACCGCCTGCTGGGCGGAGCCGCACTGGCGATCGATCGTCGTTGCCGGCGTCTCCACGGGCAGTCCAGCCTCGAGCCAGGCGTTGCGGCCGATGTTGTAGCCCTGCTCGCCGAACTGCTGGACGCAGCCGGTGATGACGTCTTCGACCGCCGCGGGCGGGATCCCGGCGCGCTCGATGACCTCCGTGTAGCACCTGGACAGGAGGTTGCTCGGGTGCGTGTCCTTGTAGTAGCCCTTCTCAGGATGACCTCGCCCGATCGGCGTCCGCACCGCATCGATGATCACGACCTCGCGGCCTCGCTCATTGTCCATGGCTGCCCTCTTTCCTTGCGACGAGTGAACCGGCGCGGCGAAGCGCGCCTGCAGCTTCTAGTCTACCCGTTGACTGGTCAGTCAACTAGGACGCGGGGGGCGAGCGACGCATGGAGGAACGGCTGGGCATCGCAGGCAGCGGCGCCATCGCCTGCGGGCTTGCAGCCGTAGCCGGAGCGCACGGAGCAGTCGTCCTGTGGGCCCGCTCGGAGGAGTCGGCCGCACGCGCGAGAGAGAAGCTCGCGCCCCGCGAGGGGGAGCCGGCGCCGGATGTCCACGTGACGACCGACCTCGAGGAGCTTGCGGGTGCGAGCTTCGTCGTCGAGGCGATCACCGAGGATCTCGGAGCCAAGAGCGAGCTCTACGCGG
Organism: Solirubrobacterales bacterium; assembly: GCA_038231895.1. Classification (GTDB taxonomy): domain Bacteria; phylum Actinomycetota; class Thermoleophilia; order Solirubrobacterales; family Solirubrobacteraceae; genus JALYZC01. The sequence continues at coordinate 3,183 of JBBSIW010000083.1, forward strand.
CGCTGCACGATCGGCTCGAACCTGGCGCCGTGCTGGCCACGACGACCTCTTCGCTCTCGGTGGGCGACCTCGCGCAGGCCAGCGGTCGCCCCGATCGCTTCCTCGGCCTGCACGTCTTCAATCCGGTGCGCAAGATGGAGCTCGTAGAACTGGCCTTCAGCCCGGCCGCCACGCCGGACACCCGGCAGCGGGCACGTGAGCTGTGCGCAGCGTTGGGCAAGACCGCGGTGGAGGTGCCCGACCTCCCGGGCTTCGTCGTGAACCGGCTGCTCTTTCCCTACCTGTTCAGCGCGGTGCGCCTGCTCGAGGAGACCGATCTCGCGCCCGAGCACATCGACCAGTGCATGACGCTGGGCGCCGCGCACCCCCTCGGGCCCCTGGCGGTCCTGGACCTCGTCGGGCTCGACGTCGCCCAAGCGATCGGGGAGGCGCTGGACGTCGAGGTCCCAGCGCGCCTGCGCGAGCTGGCGGCGGCGGGGGCGCTGGGGCGCAAGGCCCGCCGGGGCTTTCACTCCTACGAGTGACGCCACGCCCCGGCCCGCAAGCCGGCGCACACGGTTTAAGACGGCTTGAGGTGCGCCGCGCATACTTCTTCGCGACGCACCTCATAGCAGCACCTCCTCCCAGAAGCACGCGACCGGCCCGTTACCGCGGGCCGGTCGTCGTTGTGCTTCCGCCCCCTTCGGCCCGTGAAGGCCGCCGGGCCTCTCTCCTCAACCGTCGCCACACGCCTATCCAGATTGTGCTTTCTGAAACGTAACAAGTCCGCCGATCTTGCGCCGAGTCGGCGCAAGGCCTAACTGCTCGCCGCGGCTCGCTCTCGAATGCGCACGGCTTCGACGCGGTTCTCACGCACCGACTCGACCCGGATGGAGAAGCTGTTCGCGCTCAACGTGTCGCCGCGATGGGGGAGCCGGCCCAGCTTGGCGAAGACGAAGCCCCCGACTGAGTTATAGGCATCCGAGTCCACCGGGAGCTCCAGTCCGTAATCGGTCAAGTCGGTGACCGCTACATGCCCCCGGACGTACCAGTCGCCGTTGGCCAGCCGGCGGACCGCTCCGCCTGCCGCATCGGTCTCGTCCTGGACCTCACCGATGACCTCCTCGATGATGTCCTCGACCGTGACGACCCCGGCCACGCGACCATACTCGTCGACGACCACAGCCAGCTCGGTCCGCTGGCGCTGAAGCTCGGCCAGCAGGTCGTCCAGCGGCTTGGTCTCGGGAATGATCGGGGCATCGCGTACGAAGGGCTCGATCGGATCGTGCTCGCGCCCCTCCATCAGGGCGCCGGCCAGCTTGTTGGCATGCACGATCCCGCGCACGCGGTCGGGGTTGTGATCCTCCGTCGCGAGCAGCCGGGTGTGCCCGGTGGAGATGCACCGCTCCAATCCCGTCTTGACCTCCTCGGACACGTCGATCGTGACGACAGCCGGAATCGGCGTCATCACCTGCCGCGCCTCCTGCTCGTGGAGGTGAAAGACGCCGCTGAGCATTCCCGCCTCGCCCTGGTCGAGATGGCCACGCGTGTAGGACTCGGCGATGATGCGCTTGATCTCCTCCGGGTTCTCCCCCTCCTCGGCCACGGTCTCCGCATTGACCCCCAGAAGGCGCAGGATGCGGTTGGAGGCCGCAGTCAACACGGTGGAGAACGGGACGAACAGGACGCGGAAGAAGTCGAGCGGCCGGGCGAGACGCCGGGCGAGGCCCTCGGCGTGCTCGATGGTGTAGATCTTGGGCACGAGCTCGCCGATGGTGATGTGCGCGCTCGTGATCAGCAGGTAGGCGATCGCCACCGAGATCGCGACCGACAAGCCGTGGGACAGCGGGCCGCCGAACAGCGGCTCGAGCAGATGCGCGACGGTCGGCTCCCCTACGGCGCCGACCCCGAGAGAGGTCAGCGTGATGCCAACCTGACAGGTCGAGATGTAGTCGTTGATGCGCTCGACCTGATCCAGCGCCAGCGCTGCACCGCGCAGGCCCTCGTCGCGAGCGGCCTCCAACTTGGCTCGGCGCGAGCGCACGAGCGCGTACTCGCCCATCACGAAGAAGGCGTTCATGAACACCAGGAGCACGACCGCGATGAGGAGAAGCGCGGTCAAGTCGTCCGGGCTGGAGGGGAAGCGGCCCGGCGGCCGCCGCGACTTCGAGGAAGGTCGTCGTTCATCAAGCCCGCCGGCCGAACGGTAGCAGGGGCGCGCGGGCTGCCCCCTGTGCTTCGAGGTTCGCGGCGCCTACGCGGCAGCCTGCTGCGCGTCCGTCAGCGCCCGGTGGCGCACGCGGCGACCGTAGGCCGTACTGCCCGCCATCAGCGCCGCCACCACCGCGAAGGCCATGACGCTGCCCACCGCCTGCACGACGGAGACCGGCAGCGTGTAGGCCATGACCACCCGCACCGCCGCCTCGACCATGAACGCCATGCCCCACACGACGGTCATCAGACGGTTGGCGCGCCGGAAGCTCTCGTACTGCCACAGGTCGTCCCAGCGCCGCCTCGCCTCGGGATCATCTCCCGCGCGGAAGCGCCGGGCGAAGTAGAACGTGAGCGGTCTGCGCACAAACAGGGAGCCGAGCATCGCAACGCCGAAGGCCCCGGTGAAGAACGACTCCTTGGTCAAAATGAAGCGGGCGTTGCTCGAGATCAGCGACGTTGCGACGCCGACGGTGATCGCCGCCAGCACCAGCACGCCGAACCCATCGACGGTGCGTCGGCGGATGAAGCCGAGCATCACCCCGCCGGCCGGGAAGACGCCAGCCAGGCTCAGTGCGGCGACCGTCGAGACTCCCTGCCCCTTCAGGACGTGGTAGGCCGCAAAGGGCAGCGCTGCGTCGAACAGCAGCGATGTCGAGATGCTGCGCCACGGCGAACCCTGATCCCGGATGGTATTCGGCTCGGTCACGGGAACGCCCATAATATGCAGATACTCGTCCGGTCGTGAACTCAAACACACAAAATGAGTCGAGAGCGCCAGATGGCAGTCGCTCGATCGAGGTCATCCTGTTCGCGCTGGGGATATGCGCGCGGGTGGCCGCTGGACCGGCACCCGGCCCGGTCGTGGTACGGGTGGCCCGAGAGTTGGGCCTCTCGGAGGCCGCGACGCGCGCGACCATCCTGCGCCTGCGCCGTCAGGGCTCCTTGACCTCACACCGGTCGGGCCGGCGTGCGGCCTACGCGGTCGCAGCCCCCATGGAGGCGATCCAGGACCGCGCGCGTCGACAAGCCGAGGAGGGCCCGCCGGCGTGGGATGGCGTCTTCTCGGCGCTGCTGCACGACTTCCCCGAGCCCGAGCGCCACCGGCGCGACGCCCTGCGCCTGGCGGCGTCGCTCGCCGGGTACGGGGTGCTGCGGCCGGGACTGCTCGTCTGCCCCTTCGACCGTTGGAGCGAGCTCGCCGGTCGCTTCGGCGATCGCGAGGCGGCAGGGCGCATCCTGCGCGGCCGCCTCGAGCTGCCCGCGGATCGAGCGCGCGAGGTGGCGGCCCGCATCTGGCAACTCGACCGCCTCTCGCGCGAGTACAGCAGCCTCGCCGCACGGACTGACCGATCGCTGAAGCACACGTCCCCGGCCCCGCGCGCGACTGCCGCGACGCTGCGCCGGTTCGCCGCCGCGACCATGCCGCTGTTCACCGCGATCGGCCGCGACCCGGCGCTCCCCGCCGCCCTGCTCCCCGAGGACTGGGCGGCACCGGAGGTCGGCGCGGCCTTGGGACGTGCTGTACGCACCCTTGGTCCTCCCGCGGTGCGTTTCGTCGCCGAGCTTTCGGAGTGGAGCGGCAGCCGCTCCGCAGAGTGAGCTCTGGCAGCCCGTTCCAGGTGGAGGCGACCGCCGCCGCCCGAGGGAGCCTTCCGTCACTCAGCCGAGCCCGTCGATCGCACCCGCCAGCTGGAAGTCCGCTTCGGTGAGCCCGCCCACCGAGTGGTTGGTCAGCGTGAGCCGAACCTTGTTCCAACCGTGGACCAGCATGTCGGGATGGTGATTGGCGGCCTCGGCCGACGCCGCCACGGCGTTGACGAACGACATCGCGCGCGCAAAGCTCTCGCACTCGAAGTCGCGCACGATCGTGTCGCCCTCTCGCCGCCACTGGCTGCCCGCGAGATGGGCCTCGACCTGCTCGTCGCTGCACAGTTCCATATCGTTGCCCCCATGCGCATCGTCTCTCTGGTGCCCTCTGGGACCGAGCTGCTGTTCGCACTCGGTCTGGGGGACGAGGTTATCGCCGTCACGCACGAGTGCGACTATCCCCTGGACGCGCTCGACCGGCCCCGGGTCACCCGTGACGTGCTCGAGCCTGGCTTGAGTGCCGGCGAGATCGACGCCGCCGTGCGCGAGCGGACCGAGGGCGGCGAGGCGATCTACGCGCTGGACGCCGAGCACGTGGAGGAGCTCGAGCCCGACCTGATCGTCACGCAGGCCGTGTGCCATGTCTGCGCCGTCTCCTACGACGACGTCGTCGCGGTGGCCGAGCGGATCGACTCGCACCCCCATGTGATCTCGCTCGATCCCAACACGATCGGCGAGGTCCTGGACAACGTCCGCACCCTCGCCGAGGCGACCGACCGCCGGGAGGCGGGGGCGGCGCTGGTCGCGGATGCCGCCGCGCGGATCGACGTCGTGCGCCAGGCCGTGGCAGATGCCGAGCACCCCCGGGTCGCGGCGCTCGAGTGGCTCGATCCCGTCTACATCGCTGGTCATTGGACGCCCCAGCTGATCGAGTACGCCGGTGGCGAGGACGTGCTCGGACTTGCCGGCGAGCGCTCGCAGGTGCGCAGCTGGGAGGAGGTCCGCGCGACGGAGCCCGAGGTGGTCGTGGTCATGCCCTGCGGCTACGACGCGTCACGCGCGCACGAGGAGGCCGAGATCCACCGGGAGCAGCTGGAGAGCCTGGGCGCCGCGACGATCGTGGCGGTCGACGCTGCCGGCAACTTCTCGCGGCCGGGGCCGCGCCTGATCGACGGGCTGGAGGTGCTCGGACATCTGCTGCACCCCGACCGCGTACCCGAGCCCGCGACCGCGACGCGGGCGCTTCCAGTGTGACGGCCGGCGCGGGCGGATCTCCGCGAGCCGTCCTCTACGTCCACTCTTCCGGTCGTCGTTACGGGGCCGACCGCCAGCTGGCGCAGCTCGTCACGGGGCTTGACCCGGCTCGCTACCGCGCCGTCGTGGTCCTCCCGGAGGATGGCCCACTCGCCATGGAGCTCCGAGCCGCAGACGTGCCGGTGCACGTTCGCCCCCAGCTCGCCGTCCTGCGTCGCGCCTTGTTCACGCCGCGCGGCCTGGCCGGCATCGCCCGCCGCGTGGCAGCTGACGCCGTGGTCCTCGGGCGCATCATCCGCCGCCACGGCGCCGCGCTCGTGCACTCGAACACGTCGGTGACCCTCGGCGGCGCCGCGGCCGCGCGAGCCGTCGGTCGCCCGCACGTCTGGCACGCTCGGGAGATCTACGCGGACTTCGCGCGCTGGTGGCCGATCTACCGCCGCGTGCTGCTCACCGCCGACGCCGTGCCGTGCCTGTCCGAGGCCACGCGCCGAGAGTTCGCCGGCGCAGCGCAGGCGGAGGTCATCTCCGAAGGGATCCCGGCGGAGGCGCTGGCCCG
>JBBSIW010000084.1:0-8683 GCA_038231895.1 Solirubrobacterales bacterium
CGGAGCCGTGGCGCCGAGGCTGATGGCGAGGCCGGGCAGCGGGTCGGAGTCCAGCGCGAGCACGCGACGCCCGCGCCGGGCCAGCAGCCGGGCGAGCGTCGCCGCGATGACCGACTTGCCGGCTCCACCCTTGCCCACCACCGCGAGGCGCACGCGATCACTCAGCCTGACGCGGTCGACATGGCTGCGTTGAACATAGCCGCGCCCTCGCGGTCGCCCCATCACCCGCTTGCGCTGAGCTCCGCGCGGCGCGACTCTGCGGGCTCCGCGAACACCAAGCCCGGGTCGATCCCGCGCGGGGTCCCGTACGCGTCGGCGTGGAAGCCGATGGTCCGTCGCCACTTGTCCGCGCTCATGGCCGCCGGCACCTCGCCGTCGGCGTCGAAGATGAGCTGGGCGCCCGCCCTCCAGCCCGCCACGACCAGCGTCGGATCGGCGCTGGGGATCTGGTCGATCAGCGCGTCGAGCCCCAGCTCCGGGTCGTCACGGCTCGCGAGCAGCGCGTCGCGGAAGGCGGCGACCACCCGGCGTGCGGTCTCACGGCGCTCGGCCAGGAGCCGCGTGCCGCAGACCAGACCGCTGCCGTAGATGTCGATGTCCGCCGCGTGGAACGGCAGGGCGGCTATCTCCACCCCGTAGGGGTCGGCGGCCGCCTGGAAGCGGGGCAGCAGGTCGACGAAGTCCGCCGCCACGTCCCCACGGCCCTCGGCGAGCGCCGCGCCGATGTGCTCGTAGGGCACGTCCACCGCCGGGCCGGGTCGCGCGCCGATCCGCTCCAGCAGCGCGGTGTACTCGCGCGCGAAGCTGGAGTCCGGGTCGCCCAGCACCGAGGCGCCGTCGAGGTCGGCGTGCGTCGCGATCGGCCGCCCGTGGACGGCCGACCGGTCGCGTACGACGAACGCGGCCATGTGGGTCTGGTGGGCGACCATGAAGACGAACCGCGCGTCGAGGTCGGGATCCTGCGCGCGGGCGGCGAGGAAGTGCGCGACGCTGGTCAGACACAGGTCGTGCCTGCCCTCCGCGACCGCGCGCACGTTCGCGGGCCCCGGCTCGGGGTCGACGATCTCGATGCTCAGGCCGTGACGGCGGAAGATGTCCTGCGTCACGCCGGCGAAGCACGGCAGCTGGTAGCCGGGAATGCAACCCGTGCAGTACATGGCGAGACGCAGGTGCTCGGGGGTGGACATCAGGCGACCTCCTCGTGGATGGCGGCGGGACCGGGGAAGAAGCAGGCGGCGCGGTGGTCATCGGCGCGCGTGGGGAGCAGCGCCGGGTCCTCCGCCGTGCAGCGCGGCTGGGCGCGCGGGCAGCGCGGCGCGAAGCGACAGCCGCGCGCCGTGACGGTAGCGGCCTGCACCTCGCCGCGGAGCGCGATGCGCCGTCGCCGGCGCTCGCGGACCGGGTCGGGAACCGGCACGGCGGACAGCAGCGCCTGGGTGTAGGGATGCTCGGGGTGCTCGAAGAGCTCGTCGCGGCCGGCGATCTCGACGATGCGTCCGAGGTACATGACCGCCACGCGGTGCGAGATCGAGCGCACGAGCGACAGGTCGTGGGCCACGAAGACGTAGCTCAGCCCGAGTCGGGCCTGGAGGTCTTCGAGCAGGGCGAGGATCTGCGCGCGCGTCGTGACGTCCAGCGACGAGACCGGCTCGTCGAGCACCAGCAGCGCCGGCTCGGTGGCCAGCGCGCGGGCGATCCCGATTCGCTGACGTTGGCCGCCGCTGAAGGCGCGCGGATGGCGCGCCGCGTGCTCGGGCTCGAGGCCGACCATGGCCAGCAGCTCGGCCACGCGCTTGAAGCGCGCGCGCCGGCTCCGGGCGACGCCGTGGATCTGCAAGGGCTCGGCGAGGATCTGCTGCACGGTCATGCGCGGATCCAGGGAGCCGAAGGGGTCCTGGAAGACCATCTGCATCTCGCGGCGCAGCGCGCGCAGCTCCCGGCGGTCGCAGTCCAGCACGTCCCGGCCGGCGAAGCTCACGCCGCCCGACGAGGGCTCGACGAGGCGCAGGATGCAGCGCGCGAGCGTGGACTTGCCGCACCCCGACTCGCCGACGATCCCCAGCGTCCGGCCCTCCTCGACCGTGAGGGAGACGCCGTCCAGCGCCCGCACCGCGCCGACCGTCCGCCGGACCGCCTCCCCGCGCACGATCGGGAAGGCCTTGGTCAGGTCGGTGACCTCGAGCAGGGGCGGAGTGCGGCGCCCGCCGTCGGCCTGCGTCCGCCGGGGGAGCGCGAGGTCGGCGAGCATCGCGGCGGTGTAGGGGTGCCCGGGGCGACGGAAGAGGTCGTCCACGGCCGCCTCCTCGACGATCCGGCCCTCGTGCATGACGACGATGCGCTGGGCCACGCCCGCCAGCACGCCGAGGTCGTGGGTGATGAGCAGCAGGGCGGTGTCGCGCTGCTCGCACTGCTCGACCAGGAGCTCGAGGATCTGGGCCTGGATGGTGACGTCGAGCGCGGTGGTGGGCTCGTCGGCGATCACCAGCGTGGGCTCGCACGCCAGGGCCATGGCGATCATCGCCCGCTGTCGCATGCCACCTGAGAAACGGTGGGGATACTCGTCGACGTTGCGGTTCGCATCGGGCAGGCCCACCTGTCCGAGGAGGTCGACCGCCTGTGACCGGGCGGCGGCCCGGCTCAGGTGCATGTGCGCCCGCAGCGGCTCGGCGATCTGCGCGCCGACCGTGAGCGTCGGGTTCAGCGAGCTCAGCGGGTCCTGGAAGATCATGCCGATGTGCCGACCGCGCAGCGCCCGGCGCTCGCGCGAGCGGGGACCGCCCGCGTCGCCGCCCGCGAAGCGCATCGTCCCCGAGACGCGCGCGGTGGGCGCGAGCAGACCCGTGATCGACAGCGCCGAGACCGTCTTGCCCGACCCCGACCGGCCCGCCACCCCGACGCGCTCGCCCGGCGCGACCGAGAACGAGACGCCGCGGACCGCTTCGATCGGTCCCCGCGCCGTCGCGAACGTGACCGTGAGGTCCTCCACCGCCAGCAGCGGGGCACTCACCGCAGGTTGGGGTCCAGGACATCGCGGAGGCCGTCGCCGAGGAGGTTCAGGCCGAGCGCGGTGATGGTTATCGCCAGCCCGGGCCACAGCATGAGCTGTGGCGCGTCCGCCAGGAAGTCCTTGCCGTCGTTGAGCATCGAGCCCCATTCCGCCGTCGGCGGACCGACGCCCAGCCCCAGGAACGACAACGCGGCGAGGGCGAGCAGCAGGCGCGCGGTCTGGAGCGTGGCGAGGACGATGACCGGGGAGGCGATGTTGGGCAGGACGTGCCGCGCGGCGATCCGGAGCCCACCCGCCCCCTGCGCACGCGTCGCCTCGACGAAGGGCCGCTCCTTGACGGCGAGCACGAGCCCGCGCACGAGGCGCGCGTAGTCCACCCACCAGACCGCGGTCATCGCGAGCGCCAGGTGCAGGAGGCCGGGGCCGAGCGTGCCCACCACGGCCAGGGCCAGCAGCAGGCTGGGGAAGGCCAGCAGCACGTCCACGAGGCGCATGATCAGGCCGTCGACGAGACCGCCGGCCAGCCCGGAGAGCATCCCGACGACGAGGCCGACGAGCAGGATGGCGAGCCCGACCGCCAGCGCGGTGAACACCGACACCCGGGCGCCGTGCAGGATGCGCGAGAGTTCGTCGCGCCCCAGCTGGTCGGTGCCGAGCAGGTGCTTCGCGCTCGGAGGCTGCAGGCGGTGCAGCACGTCCTGCACGTCCGGGTCGTGCGGCGCGAGCGCCGGCGCGGCGAGCGCGCCGACGAGGACGACCGTGACGATCACCAGCCCGGCGAGTGCCGTGCGGTCCGCGACGAGCTGGCGCCCGAGGCCCGCCGGCCCGGCGAGCGCCGCCGGGGCGAGCCGCTCGGCTTCGGCGGCGAGCTCCGAGGTGGCCGCCATCAGGCGATCGCCGCGGACGCGGAGGTCAGCGAGATACGCGGGTCCAGGCGCTGGTAGATCAGGTCCACCGCGAGGTTGACGAAGATGAAAACGGTCCCCGCGAACAGGACGAAGCCCTGGATCACCGGGTAGTCGCGCTGGCTGATCGCCTCGACGGCCAGGCGGCCGATCCCCGGCCAGATGAAGATGACCTCGACGATCGCCGAGTAGGCAAGCAGGAAGCCGAAGATCAGCCCGACCTGCGTCACGACGCCGACGAGCGCGTTCTTCAGGGCGTGCAGGCCGATGACCCGGCGCTCGGACAGGCCCTTCGCACGCGCGGTCGTGATGTAGTCCTCGCCGAGGACCTCGAGCATGCTCGAGCGCGCGAGCCGGGCGACCAGGCCCGCCTCCCCCAGTCCCAGGGCGAGGGCGGGCAGGAGCAGGTGGTCCAGCCCGCCGGTGCCGAACGACGGCAGGAGATGGAGCTTGACCGAGAACAGGATGATCAGCAGGTAGGCGATCCAAAAGCTCGGCACCGAGGCGGCCAGCAGGGATCCGCCGCGCGTGAGCTGGTCCAGGACGCTGTTGCGCCTCAGCGCGGCGAGCACCCCCAGCGGAAGCCCGAGGAGGATGGCCAGGAAGGTGGCGGCGCTCGCGACCTCCAGTGTGGAGGGGAAGCGCTCCGCGAGCTCCCGCAGCACCGGTCGACCGCTGGTGTAGGACGTGCCGAGGTCGCCCTGTACCGCGTGGGCCACCGAGCGTAGGTAGCGCTCCGGCGCCGGCCGGTCCAGTCCGAGCTGGTGGCGCGTGCGCGCGAGCTCGGCGGCGCCCGGGGAGCGCCCGTGCTGGCGTGCGAAGTACGCGGCGGCGGGGTCGCCTGGCGCGAACTGCCCGACCACGAAGGCCAGCAGCGTGATGCCCAGCCACGTGGGCACGACATACAGCACACGCCGCGCGACGTACCACACGGGTCGCGGCTCAGCGGATCATGCCGCGAGGCCGACGCGGTCGTAACGCACCTGGAGGCCCGAGGGTTGGGGCTGAAAGCCGCGCACCTTGCTCTCAGACGCGCTGACCTGCCGGACGCCCGCCAGCGGGATGACGATCGCGTCCGTGTCGATGAGCGTGTGCATGGCCTCGGCCACCAGGCCCTTGACCCGCGCCTCGTCCGGTGCGGAGAGCGCCTGCTTGATGACCGTCTCGAAGCGGCCGCCGGGAGCGAACATCTTCTGGTAGTCGCCGGGCCCGAACAGGCCCGCCTTGGAGAACAGCAGCGCCGGCAGGAACGCCGGGTTCGCGTCGTTCTGATTGCCCCGCTCGAGCCAGAGGTCGCCCTGCAGGGACTTCGTCCGGGCCGTGTAGGCCGGGCTGTCCGCCGTGGTGACGATCCGCACGCCGATTCCCACCCGCTTGAGCTGATCCTGGACGAACTCGGGAACGCCGGTGTGGACGGCGGCGGAGGGGAATCCGTCGACGAGCTGGAGCTCCAGGCGCCGGCCGCCCTTGCTGCGGATGCCGCCGTCGCCCGCCTTCCAGCCGGCGGCGTCGAGCATCTGCTGCGCCTTGGCGGGGTCATGGGTGTATCCCGTGACCTTCTGGGCGTCGGCGCCGAGCAGCCGCGCGGGCACCATCGTCTGCTCGGCCGTGGCCTGGCCGTTGAAGACGCCCTGCACCAGCGCCCGCCGGTCGATCGCGTACTCGATCGCATGACGCACCGCCGCGTCCTGCAGGAGGGTGTAGCCCTTGTGCCCGCCGATGTTCGCGTACATCGCCTCGTAGGCGCCCGGCGGGGACACGTGCACGGCGAAGCCCTTGCTCTCGAGATTCTTGACCGCCTCGTCGGGCACGCCCAGGACGAGCCCGACGTTGCCGGCCTCGAGTGCGAGACGGCGGGCGTTGGCGTCGGGCAGGAACTTGAAGCGGATCTCGTCCAGGAGCGCGGCGGCGCCCCAGTAGCCGGGGAAGCGTCTCACCGTCAACTGCTCCTGGCGCCGGTAGCTGACGAAGCGGAATGGCCCGGTGCCCGTCGGCTTCTTCACCGGGTCGCTCCCGGCCGCGATGATCGAGTTCTCCGGGTGGACGATCTGCTCGACGAGGCGCAGGTTCGGAAAGCTCGGCGTGACGTCGACGGTGTGGTCGTCGACGACCTTGGTGCCGCCCTTGGCGAAGCCCGGGGTCCCGCCTCCCTGGGCGGCGATGCGGTCGAAGGAGTACTTGACCGAGGCGGCGGTGAACGGCCGCCCGTCGTGGAGCTTCACCCCGCGGCGGAGCTTGAAGCGCCACGTCTTGCCGTCGCGCAGGGCCCAGCTCGTGGCCAGGACCGGCACGATCCCGTACTCGGGATCCATGCGGACGAGGCCCTCGAAGACGTTCGCGTTGAGGGGGTACTGCCCGACGTTGGCGCCGTCGCCGCTGAGCACGTAGGCGTCCTCCTCGGCGCCGACGGTGAGCACGCCGCCCTTCTTGGCGGCCCCGGACGAGCCGCCGCTACTCCCGCACGCCGCGACCCATCCCGCCGACCCGAGCACGCCGACGCCGATGCCGAAACGGCGCACGGCCTCTCGCCGGGTCAGACCGTCCTCGTGCAGCGTCCCCACAACGTCGCTGAAGCCCTCGTCTCCCACACATCCTCCTCGCTAGGCCCCGGAATCCGGACCCTAACGCCACGCCGTGCTCGCTGGTAAGTGCTCCAAACCACTAGTAGACGCGGGGAGCCGAAGGTCACGTCGAGGCCGCCACGCGGCTCGCGTCAGCGATGGCCGGGTCTGTCGTCCGCTGGCTGGCGAAGCGCTCCGACCTTCATTCCTCCGCCGTCAGGTCGCCGCGGGTGGCGCGAGGTCGCCAATCTGCTCGAGGCGGGCGCGTCGCGCTCGCTCTCAGCGACTCAGCAGTACCCCCGGCCCGGGATCAGCGAGAGTGGGCGTGTTCCGCGCGCTCGTGCAGGCAGTCCGCCGCGGCTTCCGGCGAGTCATGGCACCAGCAGCTCTCGTCGCACTCGCCGTGGGTGGGCCGCGTCAGGTCGGCCATCTCGTCGGCGAACGTCCGCTTGCCGGTCTCCTCACCGGTCGCGGTCAGCCGGTAGAGCGCACCGTCGCGTTCGAGGAGTCCGTCCTCGATGAAACGCTCGAGAAAGGAGCCGAGCGTGGCCTCCGACACCGCGAGAAAGCGGCCGAGCTCCACGATCGTGGGCGTTTCCGCGATGCCCTCCGCGCGCATCCAGTACATCGCCTGGAGCACCTCGTCACGGATGCGCAGAACCTCAAGCTCGTCCATTGTCAGCCCCTCGGTCGGCGATCTCGGCGATGGCCCGCTGCACGGCTGGTCAGTGTATCCGTCTAGCTGTATGATCGCGTCCCATAGCGGTGAAGGACGCCCGAGAGGTGTCGCCGGATCGACGTGGGAGGATGGTCATGGCAGGGCTGCTGAGGAGAGGGCCGGGCGGGAGCCGGAGAACGACTCCGCCCATAACCGGGGGACCGTCGACGGTCCCTGACACCGACGCATCGTCGGCCGCTGCTGCTGAGACCTCTGACAGCGTCGTCCACGTCTTCTGGGTCTCGGGGATGAGCTGCGACGGCTGCTCGGTGGCCATGCTCGGCGCGAGCAATCCCTCGCTGGAGGACCTGGTGCTGGACAGGGTCCCCATCACGCCGCGGATCGTGGTCCACCACCCGATGCTCGGCGCCGACTCGGGTCACGACTTCATGGAGCCGTTCACGCGGGCGGCCGAGGGCACGCTGGGCGCGCCGTACATCCTGGTGGTCGAGGGCTCGATTCCCGACGATCAGAGCCTCGAGCGCGAGGGCCAGTACGCGGGTCTCGGTGTCGGGGGCGACTGGCCGCAGTCCCTGCCGGCCTCCCGGGCCGACGACCAGCCGCTGCGGGCCACGGACTGGGTGTGGGCGATGGCCTCCGGCGCGGCGGCCTGCATCGCGATCGGCACCTGCGCCACCTGGGGCGGGATCCCGGCCGCCGCCGGCAACATCACCGGCTCCATGGGTCTCATGGACTACCTCGGTGCGGACTACCGCTCGACTTCGGGCATGCCGATCGTGAACGTGCCGGGCTGCGCGCCCGTCGGCGACAACTTCACCGAGACCCTCGCCCAGATACTCCAGTTCCTGGAGGGCATCCGTCCCCTGCCCGAGTTCGACGCGCTGGGCCGTCCGGCGTGGCAGTTCGGCGAGACCGTGCACCGGCACTGCCCGAAGGCGGGCTACTACGAGGAGGGCGTCTTCTCCCACGAGCCGGGCGACAACCAGTGCCTGGTGGAGATCGGCTGCTGGGGCCCGGTGGTGCAGTGCAACATCGTCGAGCGCGGCGCCATCGACCACATGGGCGGCTGCATGGTCGCCGGCGGGGCGTGCATCGGGTGCACCATGCCGGGCTTCCCCGACAAGTACAGCCCGTTCTACAAGTCCCCGCCGGGCTCCGCCATCTCGGGCGGGGGCTCCAAGATCTACGGGAGCGGGATCCGCCGCCTGCGCCGACTGTCGATGCAGGGCGGCAACCGCACGCCACTCTCGGACAACGCCCACGCGGTCGCCTCCGGCTGGGCGATCGCCAACGACAAGAAGGATCCGCTCTCGACGGTGAACGCGTACTTCTACAAGAAGCTCCAGTACCACGGCTCGGTCAACCAGGGCAAGCGCAACAAGAAGCAGCCGCTGCCGAAGAGCCGTGAGATCCTGAGGCAGAAGGGCGTGGACCTCGACGCGAGCGTCGACGTGCTCAAGGAGCGGGTCGTTTCCCGGGAGGAGCTGTAGATGAGCTTTGAGAAGCCACCGGAGAAGCAGGGGGGCGCCCA